>NZ_JANPCM010000444.1:0-9058 GCF_031430955.1 Ferruginibacter sp. | reverse complement strand
GAATTCGTAATACTGCAATTGATGTGGCGCTTACCCACATTTACAAAATACACAAACTGTGCAAAATTTTACACAGTATTTCCCTTAGTTTAGATTGCCATCTCCTAAAAACTACTTAATATATTTTGGCATACAATTGATAACTAAATGTATGACTTTATTACCCGCTATTTATGCAGGCAGTAATATTTTAAATTATTTAAGGCATTTTAAAAAGCAGTTTGTAATTATGAAAATTATTATAAAATATATGGTTAGCAATCCTTGCATTGTTATTGTAAAGGAGGAATTGAGAAAACTTGGATATGATTACGTTAATGTAAAATTAGGAGAAGCTGAAATAAGCGAAAATATTACAAATGAACAGATTGAAGAAATAAAATTTGCTTTAAATAAATTTGGCCTGGAGGTAATTGAGGATAAGAAAAAACTGCTGGTAGAAAAAGTGAAAAATTTAATTATTGAAATGGTTCATTACGAGGAGGAATTGCCCAAAATAAAATATTCGTATTATATCAGTCAAAAATTAAATTACAATTATACTTACCTTGCCAATCTTTTTTCTCAAACAGAAGGAATAACTATTGAAAGTTTTATTCTTTGCCATAAAATAGAAAAGGCTAAAGAATTAATTGTTTACAATGAACTTACATTAACAGAAATTGCATCAAGGCTCGATTACAGCAGTATTGCTCACTTTTCTAACCAGTTTAAAAAAATAACTGGCTTAAGAGCATCAGATTTTAAATCAATGAAAGAAAAAGTTAGAATACCACTTGAGCATGTATAACAACAATTTATCTTCAATGGTAATGTGGAGTTAGTCTGTTTTTTTCTTTACTCCATCTAGGAAGTACAATGGCAAGCAAAACACAACAGACTAACAGAAAATTGTATTTCACAACATTTCACCCGCCACCAACTACAAATCTACCTTGGGTGTAATGGAATATAATAATACCGTTATTAAAGTAACGATGGTAATAAAGCCAGCTCATTTTTTGTATTTTTCAGTAGTAAAAAGAATAGCAGTTGCCACATCCGGTAATTTAATAGCCACACTACATATATCCAATTGGTTGAATCATTTTGCATTTAAATATAAATTACCAAAGTAGTTAATCCCATTACTAAAGATGCCCGAGAGTTGTGTGATAAAATAGTAATTACCACGGAGAGTAGAAGTATAAAATTGTTTTGTAGTATTTTCATTTTAGCAAAACCGTTTTATTTTAAAAGAAATAGTATTTACAATGCTGCTTTGTTTACGGGATTTGAAAGTTGAATAATAAGTAGTAAATTTTATACCGTTTATAAAAAAGCCGCCTTATGTATTTATAAGGCGGCTTTCTAATTATTAAAAAAACTTATTTTGTAAAACTCTCCTGCAAAATATTTCCATCGGTGTGTACAACCAAACGGTACATGCCAGCGGCTAAATTACCAATAGCGATATTGTTGATCATAAGTGTTCTCGCTGTAGTTTTCAATACTACTTTTCCTGTATTATCAATAATTGCAACTGCAGCCTGCTTATTAGCCGGTAAACCGGTTATTACATAACGTAATATGCCATTTGGTACAGGGTTGTTACTTATTGACAGGGTAGCTGTGGCCGTTTTAAAGTTTATCTTAATTACATTCGAATAGACTGTTTTGCCATCAACATCAATCATTTTTAAGCGATAAATACCATAGCCTTTATTATTATCTACAGGTAAATCTGTAAAAGTATAGGCAGTTGCAGCATTTAATTTTTTAGCCGCAATTATACCCTTACTAATCCATTTTCCAGGTTCGGTACCCTGTTGTTCTATTTCATACTGCTGAAGGTTTATTTCCTCTGTACTTTCCCAAACAAGCACCACATCATTATTTTTTTTGTAGCCATTAAAATAATTAAGTTTAACCGGTAGTACCTGATTTCCCAACTGTGCCCTTATTTCTCCACCCGGAAAAGAAGCGTTATGGATATTTACATAAGCAAAGCCAAAGATGATGGCATCTGCAAAAGCGGTTGAAACCACAGCACCTCCGTTAACATTTCCGGCTGTAGCAAGTGTAGGGGAAAGGCTTACTACCACGGGGCCGTTAGATCCTGCGGCGCCATTATGAATATGCGCTGCTGAAGCATTGGCGGCAAGTCCGCTAAAATTACCGGTTAAAAAGACTTCGCTGGTCACCCTGTCTAATAATACTGTTACACTACCTGTAGCTGTAGACGCATTGGAAGGAATTTCCTGAGAGCCGGAAAAATTACCTGTTAAATAATAAGTTTGTGTACCGGGTGATGTCGTCGTAAGTTGCCCTCTTACTTCCCCTCCGGGAAAACTTGCATTGTGCACATTAACATACATCAAACCATTTAATAAATCTGCTTCTTGAGGTGCTGTTAAAGTCACATTTGTACTTAATGTTCCTGATGTGCCTCCAGTGTTGGTTAAAGTGTATAATACACCTGCGTTTGCACCTGGTGCAGCAGGGCCATGAATATGAGATGCCGTAATTGCTGCGGTTATATTTTGATAATCTCCCTTTAACTCCAGCGTATTTAATGCTTTGTTGTACCGCACTATAACTGTACCTGTGGCAGTAGATCCATTAGCAGGAACTTCCTGGCCGCCCTGTAAATTTGCTTTTAAATAAACCAGGTCCTGTTCAGGAATAAGTTGCCCCCTTATTTCGCCACCGGGATAAGTTCCCGAGTGAATATTAATATAAGCATTACCTGCAATCATTTGGGTTTGATCGCCGGGAGCTATTGCAGATGAAACATGAATAGTACCCTTTGTGCCTGCAGTAAAACTAATACCAAAAATAACAGGACCACCAATGTTTGCGGCTGCGGAATGAATATGAGCAGCATTTGCAGCTGTTGTTAATCCTGTAAAACTGCCCGTCATATAAACCATACCAGTAGTTTTATCCAACAAAAGTTTTGCATTGCCCGTAGCAGCCGATCCATTGGGTGGTACTTCCTGTGCACCCTGTATTCTTGCTGTTAAATAATCTGTTTGTCCGGCAGTGGTAGTGGTAAGTTGTCCTCTTATTTCTCCACCGGGAAAAGCGGCACTATGTACATTTATATACATGTTGCCTGCCAGTAAATCTGTTTCCTGCCCGGCAGTTAGCGTTGCGGTTACAAATAATGTTCCGGTAGAGCCACCGCTATTTGAAACTGTAAAAAGAACGCCGGCATTTACACCGGGAGCCGCAGGACCATGAATGTGTGAAGCTGAAATAGCCGCTGAAAGACCCTGGTAATCGCCATATAATTCTAAAAATTTTGTTGCCGCATCGTACTTTATAATGGCAACTCCTGTTGCAGTAGAGCCGTTGGACGGTACTTCCTGGGCTGCATCAAGCGTTGCTTTTAAATAAGATATCTGCGACTGAGTACCGATTGCAAATAATAGGTAAAATAAAAATGTAACAATTTTTTTCATGGTAATTGTGTTTTTGTTGTGTTAGTTTAATTGAATGTTAAGAAAATTAAAGTAAGGCTATATATAGTAAATAAATGGTAGTATTATTAATACAAAAAAAAGCAGTTTTGGTTTAAATTTTTGAAATAAAAAACCTTTGATTATTTCACATACAAAAAATATAAAGTGATTAAATTTTTACCCTTAAAAATATATTTGGTCAAAAAATTCCCCACTTTATTTTCAAACTAATACACAAATAACATATTTAAAACTCCTGAATTTAGAGTTTTCCTAATAGGTACTCAATAATTTTGGTTTAGTATTAAACAGCTCCAACATCATAACCTCAAACAGTATGCCATCAAAACTGGCTGAAATTATAAGCTTTTAAATGCCATTAGCAGCGGGCATATTTTCTCAATAGGATCAAATTCTGTCCACCCGGTACAGTTATATAATTGTTCTTTCATTTTTTTTATACGGTTTCTATTTATACCAATTATACATTTAATCTACCCGGTAAAAAATGCCAGATTGAGCTTGTCGAAATGGGGTGCAAGAGTCAAACCGCCTTCGATAAGCTCAGGCTGACAGTGTATTTTCAATGTCTAATTGGTATTACTCTTAAAAATTAAAATTATTTTAGATAAAGAGGGAGATAGCCTAATGCAAAAGGCATTAACTGGATGAAATTAAAGAATGCCTTTAGAAAATTTTGATAGTTGATACGAAGATTTTAGACATAATGCATACGGGTGGAGTTATGACTTCTGCTATTATGTGCAGCAATATTTTTGTACTGCTGAAGTAAATAAGTATTTTTATAAAATAACTTCTGCTAAAAATTGCTTAATTCAGTTTCAAAACTTTTTGAGTAATACTGCCGGTAAACGTTTTTATTTTTACAAGATATACGCCTGCAGCACTATTGGATAACCCCGGCAGTTGTATCAAATTTTCTCCTGCAACAATATTTACTTTAGCAGCAGTGATAAGTTTTCCCTGTGAATTCCAAACAGCTATTGATGCAGTTTCGTTTGCAGTGCCTTTTAAAGAAAGCCATAGTTCACCATGTGTTGGATTGGGAAAAACAGCTGATGTTGATTTGTTGCCGTGGTGATTTTGTAAAACAATGGTGTTACTGTATTTACTTCTGCCATCAATGGCAGTTACTTTTACCCTGAAATAAATAACAGCCACATTTACTTTATCTAACAGTTGTTTTAAAGTATAATCAGCAAATGCGGTCTCTCCACTTGCTTTTATTGCTGCAAGTTGTAAAAAATTACTACCATCCAAACTGTATTCAATTGTAAAGTTTGCGGCTTCTTTATTATTTGATGCCTGCCAGTTAAATTCTGTAATGCCATTTGATTGTACTGCTTTAAAATTGGTTAAGTTAATATCAAGTAATCTGCATGTACTGTCAAAAAATATTTTTACAGAGTCTTTGGAATAATAGGTGCATTGAGCATTTAGCTGCTGCGTTACAAAATAGGTACCTGGTTTATCTACAATTATTGAAATACCGGTATTACTGCCAACTATATTTCCATTTAAAGTATTCCAAGTATAAATAGAAGTGGGGCTGGGGTTAATTACATCAATTTGTGTAGGTGGAAATACCCCACAAAAGTAGAGTAGGTTGGTAAATGCATCTACAGGCGGAAAATCGAACATTTTAAAAGGGGCAATAAAATCTTTTAGTTCTGATGTAAAAGAAGTGGAAGACCTTGATTTAATAAGCACCCTTCTAAATGGCGTACCGCAAGGATTATTACTGTAACTGCCTGGATCCACACCAAGTTTGGTAAGATTTACAGAAAATTCCATAAACTGGCCGGGAGTATAATCTGGTACTACGCTGTTGTCTTGACGAACTAATGAAAACGGGCCTGCCCATGCAGTAACAGGAGATTGCAGACCTGTATAAAAAGCTCCTGTAGTTTTAGGTAAAATACTGGCATAGCCATACGTAGCACCCGGTCCATCACCATCAAACTCTCCACCCCAGCTAAAATTGGCCGGGGTTGTTAAGAGCGAATTTTTATTGATCCATATCCTTGCCTGAATCAGCGTTAATGAGGAGCTGCTGAATTCTGCACTAAAAATAATGTCACCGGCTTTAAGCACATTTCCGCTGGCATCAAACAGCCATGCCGTATGTCCGGCATTAGGTCCATAACCACCAAATGTTCTGCTGGTACGGTCATAAAAAATATCTGTTTGGTATAATTCGAAATCAAAATACCTGTTGCCATTAGTGTTTTCAATAGAAATGCCCCCAAACATCCATAAAGAATCAGTAACATTCGGGCCTGCTCTTCTAACATGGTTAAACGCATCAAGTAGATCGTTTTTATCGGGTATGCCCTGTGCAACCGGACAAGACCAAAGTGCCGGGCTCATTCCATTTTTATTACTGCCCGAAGCAAATACTGTTGAATCATCTCCATGAAAATCCCGGTGAAAAACTGCATCAATAACTAAATGATTTTGTACGGTACTGTAAAATGCCGGTTTCATAAGCCGGGAAAAAGAAGCCATTCTGCTGGCGGGGTTACTTATATAATTGGCTACAACTGCTGCAGCGCCGGTAGTATCAATCATAAATTGCCCCGTGCCAAACTTGTAATTTTTAAACCAATCGTCGCTGGTTGAAAGAGTGGCACCAAAATAATTGGCCCGCAATTCTCCATCCACTCCAAAATTGGCTTTTATAACAGGAGTGGTTATTTGTGCAAATAAACAATTAGTAAAAGCTGCAAGTAAAATCAGGAGTAGATTTTTTTTCATAGGTTTATTTGTTTAAATAAACTTAGGTATACGGATTTTGATAAATTGCTTAGATACTAACGGACAGTATCAATAATATAAACATAAAGTTAGATTAATTATTCTGCCAAAAACTACTCGATTTTTATGTTTTTTCCCTCGTAAAACTACTTAGTGTAAGTTTAAAAAATATAAGTGGATTTAATAAAGGGGTTTTGCTGTTTCATAAAGCTGATCGGTTAAAGGTATTGTAAGGCTTGAAGTGGTTATTTTGATATCGCATTTTATTATTGTTGTTACTCAGTTTTTTGTTTTGGCAAATGCAACGTTAATGTAAATGCAATTGTCAAAAAAAAGGAACATATCATTTTTTACAGTCTTTGTGTTGTTCCATTTTGTTGATATCTTCTGCTATGGTAATTTTGAAAATTGCGATGCTATATCTTTGCTTTTGTACTGATAAAGGCAAAGATTAAACTAGTTAATCTTGTTTTCAATTCTCCTGTCGGGGATAAACCATACCATTGCAACCAACACATACATTCCAAATCCAAGCCAGGAATTAATAAATGATAAACCAATCCCGGCAATATAAAAAACTACAGAAAGAATTCCTTTCTTGTCGTTACCCAATGCTTTTGCAAGCAACGAATCTTTTCCATGAATAGCTGCAAGGCGGTGGGCAAGAAAATAATAAGCAATGCCAGCCATCATTGATATAAAACCATATAATGCTACCGGCCATTTACTAAAATTATTTTCTCCCATCCAGGCAGTGGAAAACGGAAACAGCGAGAGCCAGAAAAGCAGGTGAATATTTGTCCATAATACTGTACCCGTAACTTTATGTACAGTATGCATTATATGGTGGTGATTGTTCCAGTAAATAGCAATATTTATAAAGCTTAGTACGTAACTTAAAAATACCGGTATTAATGGTTTTAAATCTTCTGGTGTACTGCCATGCGGCACTTTCATTTCTAAAACCATTATGGTAATGATAATGGCAAGTACTCCATCACTAAAAGCTTCTAATCTTCCTTTACCCATAATTTTATAAAATTAATTGTAAGATAATTTACAGCAGCCGGTTGAATAAATTTTACATACAAATAAATATACAGTAAGTAAAGGCAATAAAAAATCCCTTTGGTTAAAAAGGGATTTTAAAATTAAATTATTTTGATGATTGATTAATAATCTCTGTTGTAACCACCACCGCTGCCACCGCTTCTTCCGCCACCGCCGCCGTTTCCACCTCTGTTACCGCCGCCGCCGTAACCACCACCGCCACCACTTCTTCCACCACCGCCACCGTAACCGCCGCCGCCTCTGCTGCCGCCGCCACCGTAACCACCGCCGCCACTCTTTTTGTAGCCGCCACCACCACCGCCTTCCTGACGAGGTTGAGATTCGTTAACGATTAATTTACGACCCTGAACTTCAATTTCGTTTAATGCAGCGATTGCAGCTTTTGCAGCTTCATCGTCTTCCATTTCAACAAAACCAAAACCCTTGCTGCGGCCATTCATTTTGTCTTTAAGGATTTTTGCGCTTGTTACGCTTCCGTGCTCAGTAAAGAGATTCATTAAATCATCATCAGTCATTGACCAACTAAGATTTCCTACATAAATGTTCATTGTAAAAACTTTTAAATAAATAAATAAAAAACGATAATGACTTAGTTGTAACAATGAACTGAATCGGACTTGTAAAAAAGCTACTTCAGCTAATAGCGAAAAACTAAAACCATTAATTCAACATAAAGATAGGGGTTTTGCATATAAGTTGAAACAAAACCATAAATTTTTTAATAATTCATTCTTTTACCAATTTATTGACGCAATTATACAAAATCATGATTAACAAAAACCGCAAAATACCTCAATAATAATATTGTATAATTAGGTAACTGGTTTTTTACTAAATAAAATCAATAAGGTCCTGGTTTAATTTATCTTTCTCGGTATACCATAAACCATGGGGAGCTCCTTCATATATTATAAACCTGGCACCTTTTATTAATCTTGCACTTTCTTCACCTGTTGGTTTAACAGGTACTGTTTTATCATTATTGCCATGGATAATAAGAGTGGGCACATTTATTTTAACTACATCTTTTCTAAAATCGGTAGAGGAAAACGATTTAGCACACTCTAATGTTGCAATGGGAGAAGCATCCATTACTTTAGTTAAACTGTTAGCTAAAAAGGCATCGCTTACCGGGTGGTTAGTTAATGACACACTAAAAAAATCTTTATTAAAATTTTCCATAAATGCCGGCCTATCTTCAATCATGGCTTTGGCCATTTTATCAAACTCTTCCTGCGGTACACCTTCAGGGTTACTGTCGGTTTTAAGCATATAAGGAGTAACACCGCTTACTATCACCACCTTTGAAACTCTTTTCCCCCCATATAAAGAAAAATATTTTGCAATTTCTCCTGCACCCATCGAAAAACCTACAAGCGTTACATCGGTAATATCCAGTTCCTCCAGTAAACTTTTTAAATCTCCGGCAAGTGTATCATAATCATATCCATCAAAAGGCCTGTCCGATTTTCCAAATCCTCTTCTGTCGTAAGTAATGCAACGTAAACCCTGTTGTGGCAGTTGCGTTACCTGGTATTCCCACATTGATCCGCTTAAAGGCCAGCCGTGGATAAAAATTACAGGTTTACCTTTACCGTAATCTTCGTAATAAATTTTTACCGGCTTGTTATTATTTTGTACTGATTTAATAAATGGCATAATAAAGAATTTAATTTTTTAAAAAAAATATTTCTTTATAAACAAACAAAGATGCTGCCAACAAAAGTTTAGGTTTAAAAGCGTATCTCCAGTATCACATACTT
>NZ_JANPCM010000443.1:0-5275 GCF_031430955.1 Ferruginibacter sp. | reverse complement strand
AAATAATCAGCTTCGGCGAGATATTTTTAGTTTGTTCTTTTTAAGAGAAAGCTAAAAGAGAAAAATATAAAATATTTAACCAACATTTTACAGTTTATTATCTTAAAATAAAAAGAGATTGCCAATTGGCAATCTCTTTTTATTTTTTCTGTGCTTCCGTGCCTCTGTGGCATTCTTACCTCAAATCCACCACCTCAACTCCTGGATATTTCTTCTGATCAAATACAAATTGGCCATCAGCAACAGCACTGGTTGTATTCATACTGCTAACAGCATAAGTATAACGGTTACCCGTTTTTTCAAACACTTTTGTAGAGGCAATGGTTTGTAATTTTTTATTAATGTTCACTAATACTTTGTGAAAGGGTTTGCTTTTATCAATAGGAGTTAATTCCACTTCCTGCACACCTTTTACCTCACCATTAAGTTTATATAAAAAATCTTTATCGTAAAAATTGGTGAATAATTTTTGTGGTGTAATGGTATTATTAGTAGGGTCAAGTCTGCTAATGGTAACTTCATTACTGGCCTTATCGTACGTCCATACATTGCTGCCATCACAAAAAATTTCCTGGCCGGTAACACTCACACGGTATTTTGTACCTTTCATATAAACGGTTCCGTTTTTAGAACCTAAATTTTTGCCTGCACCATTTTCCATTTTCAAAGCAAATTTTGCCACCACACTTTTAAAAGATTTAAATTTAGCACTCACTGCATCCAAAACTTTTTTAGCAGCAGGGTCACTTTGCCCCATTCCTTTTGGAGCCTGTGCGTTTACTGCAGTTACACTTATCAGCATTAAAACAAAACCAGTAAATATTTTTTTCATGTTATAGGTATTATTTAAAATAATCATCTCTTTATTAACAGGTTGCAAAGATATGTGAATAGATGGTTTTACACAAGCCGGGTTTAAAGTGCAATATCTAACAAACTGTTAATGTAGCTGGCACACTAAAATAAAAAAAACAACCTACCGTTAATCCCGGTAAGATTCTCTATTTTGCAAACACTTCAACTCAACCACCTGGTTCAACTCAACTTTCGATTCATTTATTAATTCATTAAATTATTTAAAATGACAGAAAGAAACGTTCCCATTTCTCAAAGAGAAACCTATGAACCATCACAATTAACAGAGTTTTTATGGTGGCTTTCTACCGCCGAAAGAGAAATTTTAGTGGACTCAGTAGTTGACAGAAACCGTTACCGCATTATCGGAATGACAGTTTTGGCTACCTGGCTTTTCGCCACTTTTACCTGGACGTATTTTTTCAGTACCATTGTAGATTCGCTGGTAATGGCCATAGCACTGGGGATATTTATGGGCTTTATCATTCTTACTATCGACAGGGCTTTAATAAAAGGCATTACAAAATTTAATAAGAAAAAATTTACGCCATTATTATTCAGGGCATTATTAGCCATTACCATTGGTACATTTATGGCACAGCCTGCAGTGTTATATATGTTTGACAAAGAAATAAAAATGCAAACATCGCTGGATAATGAAAAAAGAAAAATGGTAAAGCGGCAGGAGCTGGATAGTTTATACAGCAACCGTAAAAATGAATTGCTTGCACAAAAAGAAAAAATTAAAACAGAACTGGAAGATAAATATGCTGATGTAGATAAAGCAAGGGTAAATTTTTTATCTGAAACAGATGGCAGCGGCGGAACCGGAAAAATTGGCATTAAAGATATTGCCATTGCTAAGCGAAATGAGTATCAAAAATTAGATGCCGATTATCAAACACTATTAAAAGCTGAACAAACAAAATTAAACGGCACCGAAAAAGAGTTAAATGAAATAGAAGGAAAAATAAAAACCGAAGAAACTGCTTTTACACAATACCTCAACAATGGTTTTTTAACAAGGGTAGAGGCACTGAGTAATTTATTAAAAAATAATCCGCCTCTGCAATTCCGTTATTACTTAATTGTTTTTATTTTAATGCTGATAGAGCTGATGCCCGTAATTGCAAAAACATTATTACCCAGTGGCAGCTACGACGAAAAAGTGTTGTTGAGGGAAGAAATGGAAATTGAAATTGCCCGAAGCAATATGCGTAAAGAACAACAGCTAAAAGAAATGTACAATCAGATGGCGCATGAATATGATGGCGAAGCCATCACTGCATTTTTCCGGCTTACCAAAGATGACCGGGATGAAAAAATAAGATCGTTCAGTAAAAAGTGGAAAGATGAAAATCATCAAACCTTTGACGGACTTTGGGAGAAAATGAAGAAGGAGATTTTGACAAAGCAGGAAAATTAGTATTCATCGGTTTTAGTAAATGTAATTTCAATAACTGGGGTTTTAAAATTATTGAAAGAGCTAAAGCTTTCACCACCACCAAGTTCCGTGTTTGTGATAATTTTATTTTCAGCTATCCTGAATTTATCAGTTAGATATTTTTTTATTTTTTCCAGGCTATAATGACCTCTGCACATGTCATACATGCAGCAAGTGGGAGGATAATGAACAATTTGAATAAAATGTATAGAATCGCTTTCCTGTTTTATAAATCGGGTTGCAATCTCGTTCAATAAAGGGTCATCGATTTCCTTGATATCTACATCTGGTTTTTGAAGGAAGGAGTTTACAGTGCAAATAAAAATGCTGTCATTTTTATAGCCTATAGTATCAGTCTTCTTTAAAATTATTGCAATGGAATTGAAATATCTTTTAGAGAATTTTATATAATCTTTTTTATCGCCGGTATTGCCGTCAAATGCATAGGAGTAAGATGTTTCCATATCTTTTTTTACTACTTTTCCTTCGTAGTAATAATTGGAAAGCTTTCTCCTTATCATATTACATTTAGCCAATAATTTGTTATCTAAGGAATACTGATTTATATAATCATATCGAACATCAAGAAGTTTTTCATAATAAAATATTGCTTTCTTTAATGAATGATTAGCCTCATAATATTTGGCTAACTCAATAAATGCATTTGCCCATTTTGATTGTTTCCTTTCTGAAAATAATAATGGATCTTTCTTGGTAATTTTTTTTAGAGAATCCAGCCAAACTTTATCGGACGGTTTTTCCTGTGCATTTGCGATTGTGGATATCGAAAATATAATTGCTGTAAGGATGTATCTTATAGTCATAGTTTGTATGGTTAATTAAAGTTAATAAATTCTTTAAGACCAAAAATGTAATTTAAGTTTTGCGCTTATATTTGCCAACTATGGCTAAAGCAGTTGGCGAAACACCCTTAATGCAGCAACACAATGCCATCAAGGCAAAATACCCTGATGCAATTTTACTTTTTAGGGTGGGGGATTTTTATGAAACTTTTGGTGATGATGCAGTGAAAACTTCTACTGTATTAGGCATTACACTCACTAAAAGAAATAATGGCGATGAAAAATCTTCGCAGTTAGCAGGTTTTCCTCATCATGCATTGGATACGTATTTACACAAATTAGTAAAGGCCGGTTATCGTGTGGCCATCTGCGACCAATTGGAAGATCCCAAACAAGCCAAGGGTATTGTAAAACGTGGCGTAACAGAATTGGTAACTCCCGGTGTAGCCACAAGCGATAAATTATTAGAACATAACAGCAATAATTTTTTAGCCGCTTTACATTTTAATGAAGATAAAATTGGCATTGCATTTTTAGACATCAGCACCGGCGAATTTTTTTTAGCCGAAGGCGATGCCGCTTACGCCGACAAATTATTACAAAGTTTAAAACCTGCCGAAGTAATTTTTCAACGCAACAGGCAAAAACAATTTAAAGAATTATTCGGCACTAAATTTTTTACCTACACTTTAGATGAATGGATCTTTACGGAAGCATACGCCACCGAAAGTTTATTAAAACATTTTGGTACCCACAGCTTAAAAGGTTTTGGTATTGAATCTCTTTCAACAGCTATCATTGCAGCAGGCGCTATTTTACATTATTTAAAAGATACAGAGCATCCCAATCTTGGTCATATTACTTCTATACAAAGAATAGATAAGGATGATCATTTATGGATGGACCGTTTTACCATAAGAAATTTAGAATTGTTTGGCGGCGATGGGCAAAATACTTTATTGAAAGTGATGGACAATACCGTGAGCGCCATGGGGGCAAGATTATTGAAGCGTTGGATAATTATGCCATTAAATAATATCAGCAAAATAAATGAACGCTTAAATACGGTTGAATTTTTTATAAAAGAAATTGATATAAGAAATAAAATTACCCAACATATAAAGCAGGCAGGGGATGTAGAAAGATTAGTGAGTAAAGTGCCATTGAAAAAAGTTAATCCAAGAGAAGTGTTGCAAATTGCAAAAGGCCTGCAGCAAACCGAAGGTATAAAAATAATTTGCGAATCTTCATCCAATGATTATTTAAAAAGATTAGGCGATTCTTTAAACCCCTGTAAATATATTTTAGATAAGATTGTAAAAGAGCTGAATGAAAATCCGCCGGTGGCTGCGGCAAAAGGTGGCGTAATTGCTCTGGGCATTAATGAAGAATTGGATGATCTTAGAAAAATTGCCAGCGGGGGAAAAGATTATTTAATTCAGTTGCAACAAAAGGAAGCATTGGCAACAGGTATCTCTTCTTTAAAAATAAGTTTCAACAATGTATTTGGTTATTATTTAGAAGTTACACATGCACATAAAACCAAAGTGCCCGAAACATGGATACGCAAACAAACTTTAGTAAACGCAGAAAGATACATCACCCCTGAATTAAAAGAATACGAAGAAAAAATTGTTGGTGCAGAGGATAAAATTCTTGCCATAGAAATGCAGCTGTTCGAAAAATTATTAAACGAATTACAGGATTATATTGCACCGATGCAGGTAAACGGGCATGTAATGGCAGTATTGGATTGCTTAAGTTGTTTTGCCAACAATGCTTTGCAGTTCAATTATAAAAAACCAATTTTAAACGACGGTAATATTTTAGATTTAAAAGACAGTCGCCACCCGGTAATAGAAAGATATTTACCTGTTGGCGAACAATATATTGCCAACGACATTTTATTAGATCCATCTACCCAACAAATAATTATTTTAACCGGCCCCAACATGAGTGGTAAGAGTGCCATACTGAGACAAACAGCGCTTATTACTTTAATGGCACACATGGGCAGTTTTGTGCCAGCATCGGATGCTAAAATCCCATTAACGGATAAAATTTTTACAAGGGTAGGCGCCAGCGATAATTTAAGTGGTGGCGAAAGTACTTTTATGGTGGAGATGAATGAAACCGCCAGCATCATCAACAATATTACCAGCCGCAGTTTAAT
>NZ_JANPCM010000442.1:0-4505 GCF_031430955.1 Ferruginibacter sp. | reverse complement strand
AAGCTGTTAATAAAATACGCTGTTGGTGCAACGGTTTTTATTTGAGATGGCGTTGCAGGGTAGGTTTATTTTGGGACGGGCATTTGTGCTTTGATGGGGCGGCATTGGCATAGTTTACTATGAGAAAGGAAGGGCTGAGTTCAACTGAATAACTTTATTGAGCTTTTAGTGGAACCTATTGCTGCAGGTAAAATACTTTTATATTGCTAATATCCCCTAAGCTGTATTTGCATTAATCTTAATTGCAAAACACTAATAATCTAAATTTATTTGTACCATTAAAAAAGGAATTCTATTTCCGTTTTTTACCACACCTCAAATAATTAAGCGGAAATAATAGCAAAGACCGCAAAGAACGTTTTGTAAAACACAAAACAAGGCGGATTTAGTCACTCTTAAAAACCTTATTTTTGACTGACAATTATCAGGTATCAAGTAATGAAATTATTATTAAATAACTGGACTAAAATATTTTTACTTAGTGCTTGTTTTGCATTAGCTATATTTGGATTTATGACAAAACTGCCATCGGTGTTCAGGCATTTTGATAAAGAATTACATGCGCTATTTTATTTTTTTGCAGCAGCATTTGTAAACCTGTTATTCGCAAATAAAAAAATCACTATCCATCTGTTAATATTTGGCGTGCTGTATTTATTTGGTGTAGCTATTGAGTATGCGCAGGAGTATTCTAATAAGTTATTCCACAAAAAAATACATGGCCGTTATGATATAGAGGATATTCAATCTAATCTGAAAGGCCTGATCGCATTCTCCATTCTATGGATAATATATGTTGGCCTTTGGTCTGTTTACAAAAAAGCTATAGTAAAAAAAGTGGCAAATAATGGATAATAATCACCCGGGTCTGCTGCAATTAAATGTATCTTTTATGCAATTAAAGATCCTTCTGTTGCTGCTTGCTATTTGTTGCCTGGCCTGCAATAATGGTAAAGCAAAAAAAGAAGTTAGCGAAACAACCACTGCTATTGAATTTGATACCACCAAATGGAGAACTAAGGACGGTGATGATTATCCTTACAGAGATGAATTGCTTACATACTTAATAACTAATAATAAACTGAAGGGCTGGAAAAAAGATTCTGTTGTGGCCCTTCTTGGCCAACCCGACAAGATTGACAGCAACTATTTATTTTACAGCATAGCACAAAATCGAATTGGTTTTTTTCCTTTGCATACTAAAACATTAGTAATAAAATTAGCTGCGGATAGTACAGTTGAATGGAGAAAAATTCATGAATAAAAAAATAAAACTGTAAAATAATAAATTGATTTACGCAAATAATTAAGTGGAGATAAGAAACCACAGTAATAATATTAATAATAATGGAGCCGGTATAAAACCAGCTCCATTATTATTAAACTCTCATTAATTTATTGGGGTTGCACCACAGTATTCATTTGCAGTGTTACTGCAGTTTGTGCCAGCAGCCTTCCGTTAATACTTGCACCTGTTTGTAAGTTAATACCAGTCTGTCCTAATATTATTCCTTCAAAATGGCTGGTAGTTCCTAAGGTAACGTCACCCGAAGTTTGCCAGAAAATATTTTTTGCCTGGGCTCCACCGGCCAAAGTAATCCTTACTGCAGAACTCATGATCAATGTTCCTGAAACCTGGAAAATCCACACATCATTGGGGCCACCGGAAATGGTGATATCGGTTGGTATGATCAATGCACTTGTCCAGTTATACAAACCCGGTGTAAGTGTTTTTCCGCCAATATTCCCTGCGCCTAAATTAATAAAATCAGGGTTAGATCGTCCTGCTGCATCGGTATATGCGGTTTGCATATCGCCGACTGCCGTAGTTAACCTTGTGGCATTATTTACTGTACAGGGCAGCGGTCCGGCTGCATCAACAGAATATATAGTACCGGAAACTTCTGCACAGGTTACTAAAATTGCTGCGCCTGTAATGGGGCTGCTTCCAATATCACCGGTAATAGCAGATTGAAAAACATTAGTAATTCCGGATTTTGACAGAATTGCAAAATTACCTGCAAGACCCAACGCTACACCTGCCTGCGGCTGCAGCACATTGTTGGAATTTAGTGCAATTAATTTTGAAGAATTTGAAATATTGGCAGAGGACATATCGCTGTCCATAGTTTTTTTACAGCCGCCTGATAATGCCACCAGTAGTGCTGCTGCGGCTGGTAATAATAATAATTTTGTACGCATGAGAATTGATTTAGTTGATTGTGAATAATTTTGAGCCTTTGTTATTTACTAAATCTGATTGCAGGGACGAGTATTAAATTCACCTGCATTGCACATTCATAGTTTACATGCCTCCAATAATGTAATTAACGACAACCAGTAGCCGCAGGCATTAAGGAATGGTGGACATTCCGGTTAGAGACAGGATTTGCAGAAATGATTACGGGCTGCTTAAAATTAAAGCTGATGACAATACTTAGCTTTACCCACAAATATTCCTTTTGCTTTACTTTACAGCAAAAGAACTATTGCAGTATTCTCAATGATTAAGTTGATCTATGTATCTTGATTTTATGTAACCCGTTACCGGTAAATTTCCTGTTCTGCAGTTATACAAAACTTTTCTGACTATGAAGCTTATTTTAAAAGAAGTGATATTGATTTTGTACTAACTACATTACCATAACCGTGCCATGGTTTTATTATAAAAACAAACAGAATTAATTTAATACCGGTATATTTTTCAATTTACGGGGAATTGTAAAAATAATTTGTTATAAAAAATAGTGGAAACAACCTTATATACTATATAATTTCAAATTAATCTCAGTCCTTTTTTTAAACGCAAGCTTAATTACTTTTTATGAACCATTCCCTGCAATCAATACTATTATAAACAGCAATTTATTTTTCAGCAAAAAAAAGAGCAGCCTTAGCTGCTCCTTTTTTACTTTTTTATTTTACGGAATTATTTTTTTGGCATTAACACTGCATCTATTACGTGTGTTACACCATTGCTTGATACTACATCAGCAATGGTTACATTAGCACCGTTAATCATTACTTTACCATCTTTTACGGTAACCATTAAATCTTTGCCCTGTACAGTTTTTAATTTCTGTCCGTCTTTTAAATCGGCAGCCATTATTTTACCAGGTACAACATGGTAAGTTAAAACACCGGTTAAATCTTTTTTCATTTCCGGCTTTAATAAATTGTCAACAGCACCGGCTGGTAATTTATTAAATGCTTCGTTAGTGGGGGCAAAAACGGTGAATGGTCCTGCACCGCTTAAAGTTTCGGCAAGGCCCGCTTCTTTTACTGCTGCAACTAATGTAGTATGATCTGCAGAACCTGCTGCATTTTCAACTATATTTTTTGAAGCTACCATTTTAGAACCACCAACCATAACACCAGGCTCTTCGGCAGGCATCATTTTAGAAGTATCAGCACTCATCATTTTAGTAGTGTCCGTAGTTGTTGTTTCAGCAGTTTTTTCGCCGTTATTACAAGCTGTAAGAAACAAGGCAGAAGTTGCTGCCATAAAAAGGATTTTTTTCATAAAAATTTGTTTTGTTGATTGATTTATTGATTAAAAAAACTATTAACGAAATAAAAGCAGAAAAGGTTTTAAAAACCCCATTTTTTTTACAGGCTGCAATAATTAAACCGTTTGTTTATACCAGTTGACTACCCCCTATTTGTTAAAGTAATTTATACCGCAGTTAACAAAAAGATAAACAGATTGATGTAAAGCGGCTGAAGAAATATTTTAAAGAGTGGGTTTTATTCGTCATATTAATATGACTCTTAAAATAATGCAGATAGAAAGGCTGTGGTATAAATCTTAATAATAAGTAAAGAATAAAGGTTGCTAATGCCAGCAAAAAGTTAAACCAATACTGGTTAAGCCTATTTTACAGATAGGTGCTACTGGCGTAAGGTTTGAGTGGGTAATTTTAATTCCTGGTTTTTTGACAGGTCTCGAACTATCGCCCCTTGCCAATACTTTTAGCTACATCAAATCGATATTAGTATTTGAGTATTATTTCGAATTGGTTTAGATTATGTCTTTTATCAGTCTTTTTTATAATAACATAAAATGAAACTCAAGGTTTGGAAAATAAAAAATCGCACCAAATCCATGAAATGATGATGTATATATTAGTGTGACCGCACCTTTAACACAAAAAGTTGTCTCTCAGATATACATACCCTCATCATCACTGATAAATGAAACCATTTTATAACAATTATGGATGATAAAGGGAAAATATAAAGCCCCTAACTGTTCATTAAAAACAAGAAGCAGCCACGAAAAAGATTAAAAAAACGGTTGCTGCAAATACAATAACCGTTTCTTTAATCTTTAATTCTAATTTATTAATATATAGATTATTATAATTCCCTGATTGATTACTGTTAAAAATATTTTTACCTTCAGATAAAAATAATAAAAGCAGTAACCCTATTATTTATAAAGAACACGGTAGGTTTGTTTTTCATTATTTAAAAGATCAGTAACAGTTACAAAATAAATTCCG
>NZ_JANPCM010000441.1:0-3913 GCF_031430955.1 Ferruginibacter sp. | reverse complement strand
CGTAAGCATCACCGGGATAATACGGATCTTTCCTGCCTGTATAGCCGCTTCTCTTGTACGTATGCCACGGCCCCTTAACTCATCAGTAAATTCTATTAACAAAATACCATTTTTAATTACAATACCTGCAAGACCCACAATACCTACCATCAGCATAATTGTTGCAATTGTCATTCCGGTAAATGCATAACCCAATAATACCCCAATTACTGAAAAGAAAATTTCTGACATAACTATAAACGGCTTGCTCATGCTATTAAACTGCAAAACCAGAATCATAAAAATAAGCCCCACTGCTATGGCTAATGCTCTCAATAAAAATGTTAGATTTTCTTTTTCCTGCTCACTCTGGCCGCTTAATTTAATAGTAACATCAGCGGGTATTTTATTT
Organism: Ferruginibacter sp.; assembly: GCF_031430955.1. Lineage (GTDB taxonomy): Bacteria > Bacteroidota > Bacteroidia > Chitinophagales > Chitinophagaceae > Ferruginibacter. Next base: position 3,522 of record NZ_JANPCM010000441.1, on the reverse strand, counting down.
TTTGCTTTAAAATCATCAATTTTTATTTGCAACTCGTCATTTACTTTGCCCACCATTGTAGGGTCCAGCACGTTGCTTTGTAACTGAATGGTACGTTTTACATTTTTACGTTTTACACCACCGGTTGTGTTAGTATAATCCACCCTTGTAACAGCACTTAGCGGAATGGATTTTACCCTTTGCGTATTCATATCAAAAAAAGTGATACGCATATTCATAAGGTCGGTAATATTGTTCCGCATTAAATCGCTGCTGCGTAACTGAATTTTATATTCATCCTCCCCATCTTTTAATTTACTTACTTCTTTACCAAAAACTGCTGTACGAATTTCCATACCGATCTGCCCGGTACTTAACCCTTCAATCATGGCTTTTTCCCTGTCCACATTAATAGTTATCTCAGGGTTATTTAAATCTACATTCGATTGTAAATTTTCCACACCCTCCACCTGGTTAGTATCTAAATAATTAAATAATTGTGTAGATACTTTTGAAATACTTTCAAAATTATCTCCCTGCACTTCTATATTTACCGGGGGATCGGTTGGAGGACCGCCATCTTCCTGCGCCACTTCTATACTTGTACCTGCAATGCCTTTTGTTTGCTTACGGATTTCATCCATAAAAGGTTTTGTCTTTTTTCCGTGCCTTTCTTCATAAGCCACAAAGCTTACCTGTATTCTTCCTAAATTACTTTGTACACTTCTGTTATTATCTCTTGGATTATTGGCACTAACTGCAACGTTGGTAATTATACTTTCTACAATACCAGCTTTTGCAGGCAATTCATTTGCTAAAACATTTTCTACCCTGCGTTCTAAAACATGTGTAATGCTGTCGGTATATTTTACATCGGTACCCACCGGCATTTTTAAATACACATAAATAAAATTAGGGTCGCCACTGGGGAAGAAAGTTTGTTTATTTCCTCTCAGCATTAATAAAACAACCGATAAAGCAAACAAAGCAAACAGTGATGCAAACATCCAAACAGGGCGCCAGCCTTTTAATACCCAGCGCAATAATTTTTCGTAACGGGTCATTAATTTTGGTAACGACCTGTGCTGAAATTTATAAATCAGGTCCTGAAAAACAAAACGGTTTAATAAAACCAGGCCTGCCATTATCAATAAAAAATTTCCAAAGCCATGCAGGGTAAATTTTCTTGCTGTTAATTCTTCCACCGAAGTACCTAACGTTCCTATTTGTGCACCCACACCAAAAGCAAAAATATTTAAGAGCACCCCCATAATTATCATTGCCCAAAACCACCATTTTTTAAATACTGCTTTTTTAGGTTGCTCAAATTCTTTTCCTTCGGGCTTCATAAAGCTTACAGCAAAAACCGGGTTAAAAATAAATGCCACAATTACTGATGCTGCAAGGGTTAGTATTAACATGGTGGGCAGGTAAATCATAAACTTACCAATTAAACCCTTCCAAAATAATAAAGGGAAGAATGGCGCCAGTGTTGTTGCTGTACCCGCCAATACGGGAATAAAAACTTCTCCTGCGGCTTCTTTGGCGCTGCGTATAATTGGTACTTTTCCATTGGCATAAATACGGTGCGTATTTTCAATTACAACAATGGCATCATCTACAATAATGCCCAAACCAAATAATAATGCAAACAGTACAATAAAGTTTAGTGTTACGTTGCTGCCAATAATTGCATCGGCAACAGGTAAAAATAAAAATGCCACAAACACACTGAGCGGCACACTAAGCGCCACAAAAAATGCATTAGTTACTCCCATAAAAAACATCAGTACCAGTAATACCAAAACAAAACCAATAATAATTGTATTTACCAGATCGGTGAAAGATGTTTTGGTTTGTTTACTCTGGTCGCCGGTGATAACAACTTTTAAATCTTTAGGCAGATCATTATTTTTCTGCATTTCAGTTACTGCAGCTTTTACTTTATCGGCACAGTTAATTAAATTTTCGCCGGCACGTTTTACAATGTTGAGCGTAACAACATTTTTTCCATCAAGCCTTGCCACACTTTCTTTTTCTTTAATGGTATCTTTTAACTCGGCAATATCTTTTAAATAAACAGTAGCGCCCTGTGCACTGCTGCGTACCACAATATCCTGCAGGTTTAATGCACTTGCAAACTGCCCTTTAATCCTAAGTGTACGCTGCATTGTACCCACTTCAACCAGGCCGCCGGTTATATCACGGTTCTCCCTGTTAATGGCATTTTCAATATCTGTAAAACTTATCCGGGCCAAACTCATTTTATAAGGATCGGCATTTACCTGTATCTCTCTTTCAGGTGCACCTACAATTTCTGCTCTTGTAACTTCGGTAAGTTCTTCAAACTTATCCTGCATTTTATCAGCATAGTATTTTAATTTAATGCCATCATAATCGCCACTAACGTTTACAAACATGATGGGCATTTCGCTAAATGCAAATTCCTGTACATTGGGTTGCGATGTTAGATCGTTAGGCAGATCTGTTTGTGCTTTATCAATAGCATCCTTTACTTTTTGTTTGGCAATTTCTGTTTTTACATCAGTATCAAACTCCACTACAATTAAACTGTAATCGGTTTGCGATGTACTTTGTATTTTATTAACCTTGGCACCGCTGATACCTTTTAATTGTTTTTCAATTGGGCGGGTTACTAAATTTTCAATATCCTTTGGCGAATTACCTACATACACTGTTGCAATAGAAATGGTGGGTACCACAATATCCGGAAACTGTTCCTTAGGCATTGTGTTAAATTTATACAACCCGTAAATAGATATAATAACCGCTATAATATAAATTGCAGTTCTGTTATCAATTGCCCAACTGGTGGGTTTAAATTGTTTAAACTTTTTTGTTACTCCTTCAATAATATTCATAAAATTATTTTACGGCCTCCCCTAAATCCCCTCCCAAAGAGGGGACTTTAAAGACCCTGATTATTTAAGCTTCTTTTGAAAGTTTTAAGATTCACCGTTTTTTTATATTAAAAGAGTGCTGTATAATTTTACTCTTTAAAGTTTTGGCTATTTGATTTTTAAGAAAAATTTATCCAACAGCTATCACCTGCCCTTCGTACAAACTCTGATACCCTTCCGTTATTAACTGTTCGCCGCCGTTTAAGCCACTTTTTATTTCTACATTATCGCCATACACTTCTCCAATAATAACAGATATGCGGTGAGCTGTTGTTTTACCGTTACTGCTTTTGCTCATTACAAAAACGTATTTACCGGTTTCGTCGGTTTGTATCATATTTACCGGAATTACAATTGCTTTGTCGGCACTGTAATCTTTAATACGCATAATAGCCGTTTGATTAGGCTTTAATGCAGCATTAAAAGGGATTTTTGCTTCTGCTGTAAAACCTCTCATAGAAAGATCTACGCTTTGGCTTATTAAAGAAATAGAAGAAGGAATATTTTCTTTTTGTGCATCAGGGATATTTATCAGCACCGGAGTTCCGGTATGCATCCTGCCTAAATAATTTTCGGGAACACTGGTTACCACTTTTAAACTGCTGGTGTTTACAATTTTTAT
>NZ_JANPCM010000440.1:0-2864 GCF_031430955.1 Ferruginibacter sp. | reverse complement strand
CTCCACTTCAAAACTAATGCTTACATTAACCCTGAATTCGGTAATAACACCTTTTTTATCTACCTGTGCACTCTGATTATTTACGTTTATACTTTTTATATTGCGTAAAGATTTTGCAGCATGTTTTACCGCATTTTGAGCAGCATCTTCCCAACTTTTTTTAGAATTGGCTAATAATTCAATAACTTTTAAAATTGCCATAGTTATATTTTTTTATTAAGATACAAATTATTACTTAATAGTTGTATTAAAATTTTACTGAAAAACGGCATCGGCTATTCCTTTATTAATGCTGTAAGAACTTATAGTTATTTCTGCCCTCCCTTTTTTATTTTTTGCGTTGCCAGTAGTTTTTTTAGCTTCGCTGCCATCGTCAAAATCAAAAGTTACACCTTTAGGCAGTTTATAGTCTTTACTGTTAAAAGAAAAAATTATTTTATCGGGCAATCCGTAATCTATATATTTTCCATAAGCCATTTCCAGTTCATAACTTCCATTTTCTCTGGTAGTGGTTTTGGCTTTTCTTATTACCAAATTAGTCTCATCAATATATAAAGTAGATAATACCACATCTGCATTATCATCTTCTGGTAACAGTTTAATTACTTTTACGGCAACTCCTGCAACCTTATCAAAGCCTGCATCTAACGCAGTAAATTTTCCATTACTGATAATGTTATTTAAATTAATGCTCACTGCGCCTTTAGGCACAAATGATATACCCTTTTCATTTTTTATTTTAAGCTGGTTAGGTCTTTTGAAGTAAATTTTAACTGTAGCTACGGGTATTTTTAAAAAGATTACGTTGGTTTTCATTTTGCCAGATGCCTCATAATCATTTACCTTTTCAATTTTAGCTTTTACTTTTTGTATCAGCGTATTTACATCCTGTGCTTTTGAAAACAGCGGGCAGCAGGCAATAAACAGTAAAATAAACGGGGTTCTTTTTTTCATGTTACGATAGAATATCTTTTCTTTTAAATACAATTACAGAGGCGGATAATAAAATAAAAATGTGTGCCAGTAAAATAAATAAACTCTTTCGGATGGCAGGCCAGTTTTCAATAGTACCTTTTATAGTTTCTCCATCTTCCGTGGTACCAATGTAAAAAAAACCTTTCCAGCCTACCAAATAAGATGTAAATAAAAATGGCTTTACATTTTTATCTATTATGGGTACGTTAATATTGGAGATAATGGTACATACAATAACAATACATACTGTAGCAATAATTGGCCCAATAGAATTTTCTGCAAAAATAGATAGAAATAATGCCAGCGCTGCAATAACGGTTAATGCTACAGTTGCGTAAGCAAAAGCTGCAATGTAACGCCACACTATATCGTCTTTAGTAATCAGCAGTATTTGAGATTCTTCACCTTTTGACCGGAAAATAAGCATATCATCCGCACCAAAAATTAGCAGGCTAAACACCAAGGATGTTATTGCCATCCACAACAACAATAAAATAGTAAAGATAGTAGCTGCTGCAAACTTTACTAAAATCAATTGAGTCCGGCTAATTGGTTTTGAAATTAACAGCCGTAATGTACCCATATTGGCTTCACCAGAAATAGAATCAGCAGCAATTAATGCAACCAATATAGGCACCTGAATTAAAAGCGTATTCAGGATTATATAACACATAAAATACCCATTGATTGCTTTCACTCTTTCAAATTCAAAAGTATCTTTTACACTTTGCAGCATCATATCCATGTAATTCTGCCCATCTGCCTTAAAAGCAAACTGAAAGATAAAAACAATGGCTGCAATAGCTGCAAAAGCTATGTAAGTACGGGGTCTTTTAGAAATTTTGTACAACTCAATTTTTAGTAACGTCCACATAATTTTGCTGAGTTGTTAATGATAAAAAATAATCTTCCAAAGAATGGCGTGGCTGAATAGACAGGATACCTATTTCCATTGCAGACATATCATTTGTAAGTTCAGGAATGCCTGCTTTATTCATTTGCATTTTTACAATATCGTTAGAAGGTAAAATAAATGAAGCCCATTTTGATTGTGACAGTTTATTCTTTGCGTCGGCATTGTTTGTAGTTTCTATCTGTACAATTGTTTTTGCAGGGTCCAGCAGTTCTGCTGCATTACCCTCTACCACTTTTTTACCTTTATTAATAATTAAAATTCTGTTAGCTATTATTTCTATTTCACTTAGTAAGTGAGAGGATACCACAATTGTTTTTCCCATTTCTTTACTCAACTGCAAAATAAGGTTACGCATATCTGCAATACCCTGCGGATCTAAACCATTTGTAGGTTCATCTAAAATAATTAACCGGGGATTGTGTACTAAAGCCACTGCTATTCCCAAACGTTGCTTCATTCCCTGGCTAAAAGTTTTTACTTTACTGTTAGCCCTTTCAGCAAGGCCTACCATTTCCAATTGTTTCATTAATAATTGCCGGGTAACTTTTACGCCACTCATTTTAGCAAAGATGGAAAGGTTTTGATAAGCAGAAAGATATTTATACAAATCAGGTTTTTCAATTACTGCACCTGTTTGTTGTAATACGTCGCTGCGGTGGGTAAATAAATTCTTTCCAAAAATATTTATTTCGCCTGATGTTGGTTTTATAAGCGTTAATAACATTCTTATTGTAGTTGATTTACCTGCTCCGTTTTGTCCAAGAAAGCCATAAATATCGCCTTCATTAACGGTAAACGAAAGATCGTCAACCGCTTTTAAGTCATCAAATTTTTTTGAAAGATGAGTAACACTGATAACTGCAGACATAGTAATATATATATATGTAAAGGTAAAACGGATATTACAACTAATTGTTCGTAAAAGTAAAACAGCTTTTCAAAAAATTATTAAAAATCTTGCACAGTTAAAAAA
>NZ_JANPCM010000439.1:0-7296 GCF_031430955.1 Ferruginibacter sp. | reverse complement strand
TGGTACAAAACGCTCATTGCAAAATAACCGTACATTATTATCAGGCTCAAAAAATAGCCATCCTTATTTTTTTTGGAAAGAATATAGCACAATAAAATAATCCTGTAAATTCGTGGATTAGCATTTAATAAAATTTATGGATACAGAAAAAGTACATTGTTTAATTATTGGATCGGGGCCGGCAGGATATACTGCCGCTATTTATGCATCAAGAGCAGGATTAAACCCGGTTTTATATCAGGGCATTCAGCCTGGTGGACAGTTAACTATTACAACAGAAGTAGAAAATTATCCGGGTTATCCTGATGGTATTCAGGGGCCTGATATGATGGTACATTTTGAAAACCAGGCAAAGCGAATGGGCGCAGATATTCGTTATGGCTTAGCAACAAAAGTTGATTTTAATGTACATCCTTTTAAAGTGGAAGTAGATGAAGAGAAATGGATTGAAGCCGATTCAGTAATTATATCAACCGGTGCAAGTGCCAAATGGCTGGGACTGGAAAGCGAACAGCGGTTAAATGGATACGGCGTTAGTGCCTGTGCAGTGTGTGATGGATTTTTCTTTAAAGGAAAAGAAGTGGCGATTGTTGGTGCTGGCGATACAGCAGCAGAAGAAGCTTTATATCTTTCTAAAATTTGTTCGGTAGTACACATGATTGTGCGCAAGGGAGAAATGAGGGCAAGTAAAGTAATGCAGGAAAGGGTTATAAAAACACCTAACATAAAAATGTACTGGCATAGCGAAACTGATGAAATTTTAGGAGATAAAAAAGTAGAAGCAGTACGAATAAAAAATAATCAGACAGGAGAGAAGCAGGAAATTCCGGTGAGTGCATTTTTTGTTGCCATTGGCCATCAGCCCAACAGCGATATTTTTAAAGGTTTCTTAGATATGGACGATGCAGGATATTTAAAAACTATACCCGGTACTTCTAAAACAAATATAGAAGGGGTGTTTGCAAGCGGCGATGTGCAGGATAAAATTTACAGGCAGGCAGTAACCGCTGCAGGCAGTGGTTGTATGGCAGCACTGGATGCAGAAAGATATTTGAGTGAGAAAGGATTATGATAATGGATAATTGGTTAATTAATAATGTATAATGTTTTTAATCAGTTAACGTTTTTCAATTATCCAAAATTTTTCAACTTGAAAAATTATTAATTATTCATTTTTCATTATTCATTAATGTTCACCATACATCTTCATAATTTAAAATTCTTTTCTTTTCATGGTTTGCATGAAGAAGAAAAAATTTTAGGCAAAGAATATGATGTTAATGCAGATGTAACTTTTGAAGAAAATGGTTTGGTAAACAGGTTACATCAAACAATCGATTATGTAAAAATTTATGATATCATTAAGCAGCGTATGAATGTACCAACTCATCTTTTAGAAACTGTGGCACAGGATTTGGCACAATTGATTTATAAAGCAGATAACAGAATTACCTCAATCCATATCAGTATAAAAAAAATACACCCACCCATAGCAGCTTTTGAAGGTAATGTGGGTGTCAGTTATAAAAAAGATTTTTAGAATGAAATTGTTTTTATTATTTATTATTTCTATCCTTACTTTTTTGAAACCTGCAGCGCAGGATATTAATGCTATTGTTAAAGAAGCCGAACGACTGGAAAATTTGCCCGACGAAAATGCGGCACTGATAAAATTTAAAGAAGCATTAAAAATTAAGCCTACTCATATACATGCGTTAAGCAAAAGCAGTGAGCTCTGCAGCCGTATAGCTCAGCGGCAAACAAATACAAAACTCCGGGATGATTATTATGCAGCGGCTAAAATTTATGCACAAACGGCTTTAAAAATAGACTCCACCAGCTCAGAAGCCAACACATCAATGGCCATAATGCTGGGCCGCAGCACCATGACTAAATCGGGTAAAGAAAAAGTAGCATCTGCAAAAGATTTAAAAAAATATGTGGAAGCTGCATTAAAAAGTGATCCTAATAATTTTTTAGCATGGCATGTACTGGGCCGATGGCATTATGAAATAAGTAACTTAAATTTTGTGGAAAGATCTGCAGTTAAAGTTTTTTACGGTGGTTTTCCTGCATCGTCGTTAAAAACCGGTATTACTGCTTTTGAAAAAGTTAAAGCCTTAACTCCCGGTTTTATTTTAAATTATTTAGAGCTGGCAAAGGCCTATCACCGGAACAATCAAAAAGATAAAGCAAAGGTATTACTTGCAGAAATGATGAAAATCCCCAATCATACTGAAGATGACCCTAATATTAAAGAAACAGGAAAAAAATTATTGAAAGAGTGGAAGTGATGGAGTGATTCGGTTAAAAAATAACCCAACAATAATTATTCAATAAAGCATTATTCAATTTTCATTCTCTTGTTGCCAGATAATTATAATCTTCCAACAATTTTTCCAAAAACTGATCCGGGTATAAATCAGTTTGTATCTTTAAAACATCTTTTACTTTCATGGCAACACGGTTACACATTTCATAATTCCCATTTTTGCCCGCTTGTGTTACTACTCCTTTAATGGTGTTTATATCCCTGTCGCTGAGCCGCATTACAGTGGGGAAGGTTACTTTATAATCGTTAGTGTTTATCTCTTTAAAAATAGTGTCATCAATAGTAAGGTTTGTTTTGGTATTAACCACAACAGTACCAGCTGCCAAATCGCCAAGGCGTTGATTTTTTGGAGTAACTGCAATTATAATAACTACCGCAATTCCTAAAAGGCCCGTAAAAAATGTATAGGCAAACAGTGCTCCGGAAGAGTAAAAAATATAACCAAATAAAAAAGGCCATTCAAAAAATTTGGTTATCCACCTTAAAATGTACTGGCCAAAAGTTGGCTCGCCACCCTCAAGGCTTATAACACGTATGCCCATTATTTTTTTTCCAATGGTTTGGCCATTCATCCACAGCTCGGTAAGTAAGGAGTATAAAAGTAAGGGAAGAGAGATGAGTAAAATATCCATTCCCATATTGGTTTCAAAGTCGAGCCGGAAACCGTAATACATGAGCGATTTCATACTCCACATATAAATTACCATTAAAATATAGTCAATAATATAAGCCAGCAGCCGTTTATGAAATTCGGCTACATCAAACTCCAGATCTATATTAAATGCTGTATTTACTTGAATTATGGACATGTGTATGCAAAATACAAATTGCTTTTAACAGATGGGCTTAAACATCAATTTTTTTATTTATAAAAAATTCTTCAACTTGTAGGTTGAAAAAAGTTGATTTAAAGGTATATTGTCTTTTTAATTTTTATACAGATTGAATAAATTATAATTTTTAATTTAAAAATCGCTGTTCCCTCTTAATGGGATAGGGGTTAATTTTAAGGAATGAGAGAAGCAATGTTTATTAAAAAGAATGCGGATAAATGGAAGGAGTACCAGCATTCACCCACCGATAACCCTGATGAAACGGCCGAACGTTTTATTACACTTATCGACGACCTCTCTTATGCCAAAACATTTTATCCAAAAAGTAAAGTTACCCGGTGGATAAACGGAATAGCTGCCGGTATATACCAAAGTATTTATCAAAATAAAAAAGAAAAATACAGCCGTATTTTTCAATTCTGGAAATTTGAGTTGCCGCTGCTGTTCAAAAAATACCATCGCATATTTTTGTTCACCACATTTATTTTTTTACTCTTTACAGCAATAGGCGTTTTTTCATCGATGTACAACGAAGAATTTGTTAGAGGGGTTTTAGGGGATAAATATGTAAACATGACAGAAGAGAACATTGCAAAAGGCGATCCCTTTGGCGTATATAAAGATGATAATCCTTTTTCTATGTTTGTACGAATAGGGTTTAATAATATAAGAGTGGCTTTTCTTAGTTTTATTTTTGGTTTTACATTAGGCATTTTAACGGTTTGGATAATGTGGCAAAATGGAATTATGTTAGGCTGTTTTCAATACATGTTTTTTTCTAAAGGCCTGGGCATAAAATCGGTTATGGTAATTTGGATACACGGCACATTAGAAATTTCTGCTATCGTAATTGCTTCTACCGCAGGGTTTATTTTAGCCAGCGGCATTTTGTTTCCGGGCACTTATTCAAGAATGAATTCTTTTAAAAACGGCATAAAAGATGCAGCAAAAGTGCTGATATGTTTAATACCCATTTTTATTTTAGCTGCTTTTTTTGAAAGTTATGTTACCCATTTAATGAGCCAGACATTTGATAAAGAATCCAACCCCGGCTTACCGGTTTGGGCAAGCGTTACTATATTAGCCGCTTCATTATCTTTTATTGTTTGGTATTTTATTATACTCCCCATCCGTTTACATAAAAAAGGTTATTATATTCAACCCGATGGTATCATCAACCGGTTGAAGCAAGACAATGCGTAAAATTATTTTCATATCAATTTGTACCATCTTTTTTTATGCCGTGCCACAAGCACAGGATAAAAAATATGTTTATGAAGATTCTACTTTAAATCAATCAGAAGATTCTTATGACAATGCGTCTGATGAAAAAACTGTAACCGTTGTGGAGCAAGTGGCTGATACATTATTTGTAGACACCACAATATATTACAACCGGCTTACCATTTCTCCCGATACGGTTGAAGCATGGAGAAATTTAAAAGCCTTTGCCTATGTAAAACATTTAGATAGTTTACTAAAAGCAGAAAAAGAAAAAGGTAAAAAAGAAGAAAAAACTTATACGGCCCCATCTGGCCCAAGTGCGTTAGAAATGTTTTTGTCATCAAGTGGGCTGCAGATTTTTTTGTGGATGATGGCGGCATTTTTTGTAATTTTTATTCTTTATAAATTATTTTTAACCGAAGGTGCTTTTCGTAAAAAAACTACTTCATTAAAAAATACATCCCCGCAAGTTGAAGAAGAAGTAATAACCAGCGAAAGTGATTTTGAAAGCTTGATACGCCTGGCTTTGCAAAGCGGCAATTACAGGCTTGCAGTACGTTACCAGTATTTACAAACATTGCACAAGCTTGCCGCCAAAAATTTAATAGCGCTGGCTGCCGATAAAACCAATAACAATTATGTAAGAGAAATAACCAATAAAAATTATCAAAACGATTTTGCAGCACTTACTTTAAATTACGAGTATGTGTGGTACGGTGAGTTTGCTATTGAAGAAAATATTTACCGCCGTTTAGAAACCGGCTTTTCACAATTTAACAGTAAACTGTAATTATTAAATTGAACAAAATATACTTACATATCTTTTTATTGATACTGCTTGCAGTATCAATTACATCATGTAACGACCAGAGCCAAAAAAAGCTGCCATCATTAACTGAAACATTTTCAAAAGTGGATAAAAGACCTTTTGGTACATACATTGCCTACGGTCAAGTGGAAAACATGTTCAGCCGAAATACCATCCGAAATAAAAAGCAGGCATTTACTAAAACCTGGAACGAAATTTCTGATACTGCTTCTTTATACGTTTGCCTGGCGCCGGCATTATATGTTAATGATGAAGAAGTAAAAGCAATGATGAATTATGTGTATGCAGGCAATACTCTTTTTATTGCAGCCAATTATATTGATGATGCATTGCTGAAAGAAATTAAATGTAAAGAAGATTATAAACCCATTCCTCCATACTATAATTTTTTCGATTCCATACGTAATACCAACACCCAATTCAGCGATTCTTCTTTTTCTTATTACTATCACCCTTATAAAAATTCGTTTTATAATTATGATAGTGTATTTACAAAAGTGCTGGGTGTAAACGAAAATAAAAAGCCCAACTACATTGTGTTTTTTCACGGCAAAGGAAAATTATTTTTGCATTGCGACCCTAAAGCTTTCAGCAATTATTTTTTATTGAAAAATGAAAATTACCGCTATATGGAAAATGCTTTTTCCTACACGGCAAATAACCCCGATCATTTGTATTGGGATGATTATTATTTAAAACTCCGGTCAAAAAGAAATAGCGGTAATGATAATAAAAGTTTTTCTTCTCTAAGTGAAATAATGAAACACCCGCCACTGGCTGCAGCTTTCTGGTTAAGTTTACTATCGCTTTTGCTGTACATTTTATTTGGTATAAAACGCAGAGAGCGTATTATAGAAAAAAGAAAATCTAATGAAAACACTACGGTAACTTTTACCGAAACCATTGGCCGCTTATACCTGCAGAAAAAAGACAATAAAAACATTGCAGAAAAAATGAGTACTTACTTTAATGAGTATGTAAGGAATAATTATTTTTTAAACACCAGTAATATCAATGCCGATTTTATTACCACACTCAGCAGAAAAAGCGGCGTAGCAAGAGAAAAAGTAGAAGCTTTGTACAGGACAATTCATCATGCACAAACTAATGAAGCTGTAGATGACTATCAATTATTATCTTTAAACGAACAAATACAAAATTTTTATAAAAAACAGTAATTAAAAAATAATGGAAGAAAATCTTTTTCAGCAACGTATCGATTTGGGTGGCCTTAACAAAGCCGTATATGAAATACGAAACGAAATAAGCCGGGTAATAGTAGGCCAGTATAAAATGGTTGACCTGCTGATGATTGGTTTGCTTTGCGACGGTCATATATTAATTGAAGGTGTACCCGGCGTTGCAAAAACCTTAACCGCAAAACTAATTGCAAAAATTATTGACGTTGATTTTTCACGTTTGCAGTTTACACCCGATTTAATGCCGAGTGATGTGGTGGGTACATCAGTATTTAATCCCAAGGAAGGAGAGTTCCGTTTTAAATCGGGGCCCATCTTCAGCAACATTATTTTAATTGATGAAATTAACAGGGCACCTGCAAAAACCCAGGCCGCATTGTTTGAAGTAATGGAAGAGCGCCAGGTTACCGTTGATGGTTATACACACATGATGCGTATGCCGTTTATTGTTTTGGCAACACAAAATCCTATTGAGCAGGAAGGTACTTACCGTTTGCCCGAAGCACAGTTAGACCGTTTTCTTTTTAAAATAGAAGTGAAGTATCCATCGCTTGCCGAAGAAATAAATATATTAACTAACCAGCAGGGTAAATCGCAAAGCCAGATGCTGGAGGATGTAAAAAAGATTTTATCACCGGCAGATATTCAGCATTTCCGCAGCCAGATACAATCGGTAATTGTTGAACCCAAGCTGATAGAATTTATTGCCCGAATTGTAAACGAAACCCGTAACAATCCTGCTTTGTATCTCGGTGCATCACCAAGGGCATCGCTGGCAATTTTAAAATCGGCCAAAGCCAATGCTGCAATTAAAGGAAGGGATTTTGTTACGCCGGAAGATATTGTAGAAATGGCGCCGCATGTATTGCGCCACCGTAT
>NZ_JANPCM010000438.1:0-9915 GCF_031430955.1 Ferruginibacter sp. | reverse complement strand
TTCGTAAACAGGCCTTGGCACTTAAAATGGCGGCTCCCATCATACCATAACTGCCACATAACAGCGCCGCATGGCCATAATTGCCTTTATGAGAAAATTTATTTCTTGGTTTATAAATTGTTTTGATAAAATTGAGGTCGGTTAATTCAAAAACTGCAGCTTCTTCTTTGTCAAATTTATTATGCAGACCGATATTTAAAATATGGATGATGCCACAATAGTTTTCATTCTCCGGTAATAAAAAAGATAGTTTATAATTTTGAAAAGAAAGGGTATGAGTTGCTTTAATAACAGCGTTATTTTTTGATGAACTGTCTGCTGCTAAACCACTCGGTAAATCTATTGCAACGATTGCTGCGTTACAATTATTGATATGATTTACCAATGCCGCACTAATACCTTCTAATGGTTTATTTAAACCCGTACCGAATAACGCATCAATAATTACAGCATCACTTTTTATTGCAGGAAAAAATTCCGGTGATTGAATAAAATGAATATCCGTGCTGCATTGATGTAATTTAGCTAAATTATTTTGAAAATCCTGGCTACCAATATTTCCAAATTCGAGAATATAAACGGTTGCTGCAATTTTTTTTTGAATGAGCAATCTTGCAATGGCTAAACCATCGCCGCCATTATTGCCTTTGCCACAAAAGATTTGAAAATGTTTTTTATTGTAATTATTTTCTGTAAGCCACTGCACACATTTTGCTGCAGCTCTTTCCATTAAATTAATGGAAGTAACAGGTTCGTTTGCTGCAGTAAAAGCATCCCATTGTTTTATTTGTGCTGCTGAAAATATTTTCATGCATTGAAGTTACAAAACAATTGCTTTAGGTGTAAGGATCAGGTTGAGTTAAAACTCAAAACCATTACATCCCCGCCTCAGACGATGACGGGGTTATAATTTTTGTAAAACAGTTTTTGTAAGTTCGTTTTGTACTTCGCCGGTGTTTAGAGTAGTTGCAGGTTCAAATAATAAAATATGTACTTCTTCTTTTGCAACAGGTTTATGTTCGGTTCCTCTTGGTACAATTAAAAATTCACCTTCGTTTATTGTTATTGTCTTATCTCTTAATTCCATAAATAATGTACCCTTCATCACCATAAACAACTCGTCTTCATTATCATGTTTATGCCAGATAAATTCGCCATTTAATTTTACTGCTTTTACCTGCTGGCCGTTTAACTCGCCAATAATACGTGGATTGCAGTAATCGTTAAAAAGGGATAGCTTTTCTGCGATATTTACTTTATCCATAAATTATTTTTTATTGGTTAAAGCTGTTATTTTTTTATGCACTTCCACTACCTGCGGTATCAGCAATTGCTTCTCATCATTTATAATAACAAAATCGCACAGCTGCATTTTGGAGTTTTCGTCCAGTTGTTTGTTTATACGTGCTATCACTTCTTCCTCAGTAATACCGTCACGCTGCATGGTGCGTTGTATACGTAGGGGAGTGGGGGCGAACACACCAATTACATAATCTAACTTTTGTTGTGCGCCGCTTTCAAAAATAAGTGCTGCTTCTTTTATTGCGTAAGAAGTTCGCTGTCTTTGCATCCACTTTTGTGCATCATTAATTGTTGCAGGGTGTACCAGTGCATTTAATAATTGTAATTTGTCGGGTTTTTTAAAAACAATGTCAGCAACATATTTTCTGTCTAACTGTCCGTTTCTATATGCGGTAGCACCAAAAATTTTCTGAATTTGTTGTTTAAGTGGTCCTTCTTCGTTCATTAATTTTTTAGCAGCATCATCTGCATAGTATACGGGCATGCCCAGCACTTCAAATACTTTTGCTACAGTGCTTTTTCCGCCGCCAATGCCGCCAGTTAATCCTATTTTAAGCATAAGCCCCTGTCCCCTAAAGAGGGATTATTATGTTTTATAAATAAAAAATTTGCGATTTTAGATTTACGATTTCAGATTTGAATACCCTGTAATCAACATAAATATAAAATCGCAAAACTGTAAAATGAAATAAATTATTTCTTAACCTCAGCGGCAGGCTTGTTAATATTGGTCGTCCACTCCATGCTGATAGCGCTGCGTTCAATTTTAATATAACTGCCGGGGCTCACTTCCATTTCTAAAGTATTGTCGTCATTTACTTTATTTACTTTACCATGTATGCCGGCAATGGTTACAATTTTATCGCCTTTTTGCAAATCGTTTATAAACTGTTTTTGTTGCTTGGCTTTTTTTGCCTGCGGCCTTATCATAAAAAAATAAAACACTAAAATCATTCCACCCATCATTACCGGTGTAAACCAAGAGCTGGTACCTGAACTTACCTGTAAAAAAATACTTAATAGTTGCATGTTGTTTTTATTATTTGGTTAAATAATTTGTTTGTAAACTGATGATATAATTACTTTTTTTCTTTTACTTCTCCTGTTAATTTTAAAGGAGGAAAAAGGGGTCTTGCATTTGATGTTACGCTGATAATCTTTTCGTTGTGACCATGTTTTCCGCTGCTGTTAAATATTACTTTAATAAAACCTGTTTCGCCGGGTAAAATGGGCTGCTCAGGTTTTTCGGGTATGGTACAGCCACATGTTGCGCTTGCATCAAAAATTACTAATGGATTGCTGCCTGAATTTTTAAACCTGTAACTGAATGCTACTTTTTCTCCTTCTGCAACCGTTCCAAAATTATACACACTGTCTATCATTTCAACCGTAGTGGTGTTTTTAAGCGCCTCTTCATCCGCCAACTTTTTTTGCGCCATTTTAATGGAATCAGTTTTAGAATCATCTGAAATCTTGTCCTTCCTTTTTACATCACAAGAAATAAGTGCAGCAGGAATTACAAGAAATAAAAAATATTTTTTCATTAATAATTTTTTTAAAGTTATTTACAGGGTGCTGTTTTTATAATTTTTTTTATGAATTTTATTTTCGAGTGTAAGCTCTTTATGAATGTTATCTAACAGGCCATTTACAAACTGCCCGCTTTGTACGGTACTGTATTCTTTTGCCAGATCGATATATTCATTAATGGTAACTTTTGTGGGGATGGTTTCAAAAAATAAAAATTCGCTAACACCCATTTGCAAAATTATTAAATCGAGTGCAGCTATGCGGTCGGCATCCCAATTTTTTAATTTAGGTTTTATCAACTCCAGTGTTACTTCGCTTTTATCTAAGGTGGTTAGCAAAAGGCTTTTTGCAAAATCTAATTTTTCTTTACTCACCATTTCACCAAAATCGTAGCTGTTTGGTTTTTGTAAAAAGTTCAGCACCAATTGCTGCATCATTTCGCCATCATCATCCCAGTGAATAAAATTTTCTTCAAGGTGAGTTATAAAATTTTCATTGGGTAAAAGCAGCGTGCTGAAAATAAATTCCAAAATATCTTTTTCCGATTTTTTATCCCTCGATTGCTCTTCAATATATTCTTTATACTCGGCAGATTCTACCAGTTGCAGGTATATCTTCTTTAATAAATCGGTATCGATTATATGCTTTAATTTAAATTCAGTAACAGTTGCATTAAACCGGGGTTGCTCTACAATTTTCCACAGTATTTCGTTACCTGCAATTTTGGTGTTAACCGAAAGATCTTCTGCCGAAGGCAAATTTTTAGAAGCCCTGTGCTTTGCAGCTGTTTCGGAGTAGCGGGCTACTTCGGTAATAAAATAAATTAAGTAAGTAAAAAGCTGGCGGCTCTGTTCTAATTTTTTATTTAAGATGCTGAGCGGTTCTCCGGGTTTTACTTCTCCGCTCATGCTGTCAACGGTGTAAAGCGTTTGCATCACTTTTACCCTTATGTTTCTTCTGCTAATCATAATTTTAAGACGGCAAAGGTAAGTAATTTGGTTTGGTGTTTATAGTTTGATGTTGGTTGTTTTAAAAATTACCCTGCCAAAAATGCCTGAATAATTTTTTAAATGTCTGCCGAATTTTCCAACAATCAACCTTCCATCATCAACTTTCAACCTAAAACTGACAACCTTTCTTTTAATTTTGTGTGGCACAGATTTAGCATACCTTTGCCGACCGAATTATTAAACCAATCAAAAACAATAGAGTTATGGCAACAAAGAAGTTAAGCATTACCCCATTGCACGACAGGGTCATTGTGAAACCAGCCGCTGCTGAAGAAAAATCTGCAGGCGGTATTATTATTCCTGATACAGCAAAAGAAAAACCACAGCGTGGTACTGTTTTGGCCGCTGGCCCTGGTAAAAAAGATGAACCTGTAACTGTAAAAACCGGCGATACCGTATTATATGGTAAATATGCAGGTACCGAAATTACTGTTGAAGGACAGGATTATTTAATTATGAGGGAGAGTGATATCCTTGCAATTGTTTAAAAGGCAGCAACCATTTATTGGTTGCAAGACAAATCTAAAATTGTAAATCAAAAATCTAAAATTGAGTTTTATGGCAAAAATGATATACTTCGATATTGAAGCAAGAAATAAAATGAAAAAAGGTGTTGACACTTTAGCCAACGCTGTTAAAGTAACACTTGGACCAAAAGGTCGTAATGTAGTTATTGAGAAAAAATTTGGTGCACCGCAGGTAACTAAAGATGGTGTTACTGTTGCTAAAGAAATTGAACTGGAAGACCCTATTGAAAATATGGGTGCTCAAATGGTTAAAGAAGTGGCCAGCAAAACTGCAGATATTGCAGGTGATGGTACCACAACTGCAACTGTTTTAGCTCAGTCAATTATAAGTGAAGGTTTGAAAATGGTAGCTGCAGGTGCAAACCCAATGGATTTGAAAAGAGGTATTGATAAAGCGGTTAGTATTGTAGTTGAAAATTTAAAAGCACAATCTCAAACTGTTGGTAACGACAGTAAAAAAATACAGCAGGTAGCTACTATCTCTGCCAACAACGACGAAACCATTGGTAAATTAATTGCCGAAGCTTTTGTAAAAGTGGGTAAAGAAGGTGTGATTACTGTTGAAGAAGCAAAAGGTACTGATACTACAGTAGATATAGTTGAAGGTATGCAGTTCGACAGGGGTTATATCTCTCCGTATTTTGTAACTAACAGCGAAAAAATGCAGGCAGAATTGCAAAATCCTTACATTTTAATTTATGATAAGAAGATTTCTGCAATGAAAGATATTTTGAGCATCCTGGAAAAAGTTGCTCAAAGCGGTCGTCCTTTAGTAATTATTGCTGAAGATTTGGAAGGCGAAGCATTAGCAACATTAGTGGTAAATAAATTACGTGGTACTATTAAAGTGGCTGCAGTAAAAGCACCAGGCTTTGGCGACAGAAGAAAAGAAATGCTGACTGATATTGCCATCTTAACTGCGGGTACTGTTATCAGTGAGGAGTTAGGCCATAAATTAGAAGCGGCTGATTTAACTTTCTTAGGTCAGGCTGCATCTATAACCATTGATAAAGACAATACAACCATCGTTGGTGGTAAAGGCGCTAAAAAAGATATTACTTCAAGAGTAAATCAAATTAAAGCACAAATAGAAAATACCACTTCTGATTACGATAAAGAAAAATTACAGGAGCGTTTAGCTAAATTGGCAGGTGGTGTTGCAGTATTATATATTGGTGCTGCTACCGAAATGGAAATGAAAGAAAAGAAAGACCGTGTTGATGATGCATTACATGCAACCCGTGCTGCAGTTGAAGAAGGTATTGTACCGGGTGGTGGTGTTGCTTACATACGTGCTATTGAAGCTTTGGAACCAAAAGTAAGGGGTCAGATAGCAGATGAGCAAACTGGTATGGCAATCGTTCGCCGTGCTTTGGAAGAACCTATCCGCATATTAACTGCTAATGCAGGTATTGACGGTTCTATCGTGGTACAAAAAATTAAAGAAGGTAAAGGCGATTTTGGTTTTAATGCAAGAACAGAAGTTTACGAAAACCTTTTCAAAGCTGGTGTAATTGATCCAACTAAAGTTAGCCGTGTAGCATTGGAAAATGCAGCTTCAATTGCAGGTATGCTGTTAACTACAGAAGCTGTAATTGCCGACAGACCTAAAGAAGAAGCGCCTCATGCTCATGGTGCACCTGATATGGGTGGAATGGGATATTAATTAATGAATAATTAATAATGTATAAATAAGAATTCCCTCTTGCTGAAAAGTGAGAGGGATTTTTTTTTGTACCTGGAAGCTCCAGCTTCCAGCCATATGGTGATTATGTAATCTGTCAATTGATTTGCTTATTATATTTATTTATCTGCTGCGAAATATTATATTTTCCCAAAGTGTAGAAATGATTTCACAATAAAAGAATAGGTCTTATAAAATAATTGTTTTAAAAAAAGCAACCTATTTTTATTTATCAACATCATTAGGTAAAATTCATTGTAATTTTTACTGTAGTTATATAAATCTTAAGTTTATTAAGTTGAAAAATAAGAACGGGCATCATTATTGAAATTTTATTAGTAGAAATTATTTATCCAATCCTTCCGCAAAACTTCTGTAAGTATTAAATCCCACATCTCTCTGAAAATTCATTTTTTGAATTTTATCTCTACACTATTAAAAAAAAAATTATGAAGAAGTTTTTACTCTCTGCGATTGCGATCGCTTCGGGAATTGCTGCTATTGCACAATCTCCAACAATTGTTACAACGGCTACAAATTGTACCGTCTTCCGGAATTTTAATGCTTCAGACGAAGGCTTTAGTGCCCCAAGTATTTATTCAGATGCAAATGATGTTGCCTTTTTTTGGAACGCCGGATTGGGTGCTGAACTGGAAAGCAGCGGATTAACTGTAAGAAATGGCAGTCTTATTTCTCCTGTATATATTCAAAGCGAAGACGGCAGAGCAACTATTGGTTTTAGTTATGTGGCACCAGCCGGTACCGAGTACAGAATAAGGATTATATCAGGAGCTACCAGTCCTCCACTTGAAATATTAGCCAATACAGCTAATGGTCCGGTTTATACAGCTTTACCATCAACATCGGGTAGTATTTGTTTGTTATTAACTGATGCCGATCTTACCGCAGGCAGGCAGATTAGATTTGAATTCACCTTCAGGGCTACACAACCAGGAAATATACAATTTGATAACCTTTCGTTATCGGTTGCAGGTGGTCCATTACCCGTAACATTTGAAGGATTTGTTGCCCGGAGAGATAATGACGGCAGCGTAAAACTGTTGTGGAATGTTGGGGAAGAAGTAAATGTAAAAGGTTACTATGTAGAAAGCAGTACCAATGGTGTTGACTTTACCAGTGCCGGTTATGTAACTGCAAGTGGCAAAAAAATATACAGCTTAGATTATCCCGGCAAGCAAATGCAAACTATGTTCTTTCGTGTAAAAAATATAGACTTTGATGGCAGAAGTAAATATTCTTCTATTATAAAAGTTTATGTAAGGGAGCAAACCAGTGCACAAATACAACTGTACCCGGTACCTGCAACCGACCAGGTAACGGTACAGCATAATAAATCTCCGGAGCGTACAATTATTACAATTGTAAGTCCCGAAGGAAGAGTAGTGCGCCAGGTTAGAGCAAGCCTTAACACACTCCAAACTCAGGTTAATATCAGTAACCTGACTAAAGGAATTTATATTGTAAAATATGATGACGGCAGTGGCGAAGTGCAAAGTTTAAAGTTGATAAAAAAATAAAAGGAATATTATAATTGATTAAGACCCGCTGTAAGGCGGGTTTTTTATTTGGGATATAAATGATGTATGTTGATTTATGTTAGCAGGAATGTTATACCAATTAGACATTGAAATCATACTGTCAAGCCTGAGCTTGTCGAAGGCGGGTAGACATTGCACCGGTTTCGACAAGCTCAACCTGACATTTTTTTAATGGGATAGATTCAATGTCTAATTGGTATAACATTGCTTAATACAATTATATCCTAATTTGGGAATAAGAGATTTAATTTATCTTTTAATACAACTTGTAAAAATTCCCCTGCATAGTTTTTAAAAATAATAGCATAAAAACAAAAATGCCGGAATAAAAACCCCGGCATTTTAATTTAATAATCTAAAATATTATTCAGCACCTAATGTAATCGGGTATTCATACATGCCATCGTACCCGGGATAAAAACCACTTATGGTAACGTTTTTATTTGCACCAATTGCAGCTTTTAGTTCATCAATTGATTTTACTTCTTTATCATTAAGCTTTAAAATAATAAAACCATCTTTCATTCGGGTCTGATCATTTAAAACACCATCATTTATTTTTTTAACGATCACACCACCCGCCACGCCATAGTCTTTTGCTTTTTTAGCATCAAGCGTTAATAACTGGGCACCCAAAACATCAAGCGCTGCATCAGCTTTTACAATATCAAAATTGCCCGCTTTATTTTTAAGCGTTACTGACGCTGTATTCTCCTTTCCGCTACGCATATAAGTTACAGCAATTTTATCTCCGGGCTTGTAGCGGCTTATCTGGCCCTGCATTTCGGCACCGTTACTTACTTCGATACCATCAATTTTTGTAATGATATCACCTTTACGAATGCCCGCAGCATAAGCGCCACCATCTGTTGGTACTTCCTGTGCATACACACCTTCTGCAGATAAAGGCACACCGGCTCTTTTCTTATTTTCTTCATCAAGATCGCTGGCATTTACATATTGCACTCCTAAAAAACCACGTTGCACTGTTCCAAACTTAATAATATCATCCACTACTTTTTTGGCAATGTTAACCGGTATTGCATAAGAGTATCCGGAGTAATAACCGGTAGGCGAAGCAATAGCAGAATTTATACCTACTAATTTTCCATCTGTATTAACTAATGCACCACCACTGTTGCCCTGGTTAACTGCAGCATCTGTTTGTAAAAAAGATTCCACACCACCCGTGGGGCTACCCGTTTTATCCCTGTTTAATCCAAGGCTTCTTGCTTTGGCACTTATAATTCCGGCAGTAACTGTAGTTTCTAAATTTAAAGGATAACCAATGGCTAAAACCCATTGTCCAATTTTTAAATCATCGCTGTTGCCATACAATATAAATGGTAAACCAGCTGCTTCAATTTTTATTACGGCTAAATCGTAAGCAGGATCGGTACCAATTACTTTTGCTTTATACGATTTTTTGTTGCTTAAGGTTACTGTTAACTGATCGGCTTTATCTACCACATGGTTGTTGGTAATAATGTAACCATCTTCGCTAACAATTACGCCGGAACCGCTGGCTCTTTGCTCAGGAATTACGTTTCCCCGACCCCCAAAAAACTGGTTAAACATATCGTCATCCAGTAAATCGCTGAATGGATTTGCCGGCCTTGTACGGGGTAAATTATTATTTACCTGTTTAGCATTTGTTTTTGTTGTAATGTGCACAACCGTTGGCGATGCTGCTGCGGCTGGCGCAGTAAAATCAACAGCACCTGGTGGCGGTGTGGCACCATCTGTAAAGCCGGCATATTTGTAATTATTGGGCGTTATACCCGCCTGCTGCCCGGCATAGGTATCGTTGTGTTTAATAAATTTACCATAGCCCCAAATTACTGCAAGGGCGGTAACAGCACTAATTGCTACTGTAGATAACACTTGTTTCATTTTCATTTTTTCTTAGGTTTTATTTTTATAATTTTTTTCTTGCCCCGATTTTTTCGGGAGTCCGGCATCAGAATTTCTATTTGGCTTCATTGGTATAGTTTACACTGACGCAGGAAGTGCACTCTTCAACAGTATAAATTTATTCAACTTTTATTAAAGGAGAGGTGCAATTTTCAACTTCCCTTTTTTGAATATCAACTCTTATGCCCAACAATACAAAGTAACGCAGAACTGACAAATTGGGATTTACCAACTGCCATCTTTAACAGTTAATTAGGAAGAGCTTCGTACATGTTTTCTAAACCTCTAAACCCCTAAACCCTAAACCCCTAAACCCTAAACCCCTAAACCCTAAACCCCTAAACCCTAAACCCCTAAACATCTTATCACCTTATAAACTTAACAAAAAC
>NZ_JANPCM010000437.1:0-7780 GCF_031430955.1 Ferruginibacter sp. | reverse complement strand
CAATAAAATTTATTTAGCTGATAAAAGCCACACTTAATTGTTGCAAAAGTGCTGCAGTGGTTTTAGGGCAAACAGCCGGCAAAAATGTTTTTGCAATGGCACCGCACTCATCATGTAAATAAAGAGCAGGTTATTAAGGTGGAAATGTCATTTAAAACAATGAAGCTAAGTAATGGTGAACAAATAGATATTAATAAAAGAAGATAACGATTGATAAAATACCGGCTTTTTGTATAAGTAAAATCAAAACAGGGAGCTGGCAGCAATAATCATCTCCGTTTTTTGCATTCAAACATGTTAAGCATTCCCTATACTTATTTTTTCGAAGACTTTTTAACGTATAAAAATATCCTGTTTTTAGAGGATTGCTCCAGGCAGAAATAAGTATCATTTTTACTTTATCATTATAAATTAAAAAAATCAACTAATATGAAAAGGATTATTATTATAACACTTATTTTTTGCTCTGCACTAAATGCCATTGCCCAGCAGGCGGGCCGTGTAAAAATTTCTTTTGCAGGATTTAAATGCCTCAGGGAAACTGCCGATGATATACTTCACCTGGATGGAAAAGTGGATGAAGTTTTTTTTAGATTTTATTTTACAATTGCAGATGCCAATGGCAATACCAAACTAAAATACAGTAACCAAACGGATACCTATGGCGATAACTATGGCCCATTTGGCAACCGCATCAATGCAGGTTCTGCTGTTGATCTTTTTGGAAATTTAAGAGGCGGCATTAAAGGCGGCGATAATTACTATTGTAATAACATTATTGGAGAATATGATTTGGGTGCAGGCGATGTACTAACGGTTGTGCCTACCATTTGGGAATGGGATCCCGGTACAGGATATCAAAACAGTTTTGACGCTTCCATTGATGGCGCTTATTCAGTTATTAATCAAAAAGCATCTGCTTTATCCAATCAGCGTTTTGGGCCTAACGGCGTAGCAGGTGTTGGTGGAGCAAGTTTACTTGGCCTTTTCTTGATTGATGCCGGTTCTTATCTTTCTTTTAAAGCTTTTTTTGCCATTGCTGGCGAACTTACACCAAAGCCAAGGCCGATTGGCATTACAACAAACGGTGAGTATTCACCCAAAGCAGTTTTATTAAATGCTAATGTAATGCAGCAAATTGCAAGCAGCAATTTTGGTTACGGTGCAGGTGTTATACCGGTACAGTATAATGAAGAAGCATTGGGCAATACAAGGGACCATGGCAATTATATTGTTTTGCTTAAAGTAGAATTTACACCAAAGCCTGGTGCAGTAAATACTCCACCGCCACCGCCGCCTCCAGGTAATAGTAATAATACTCCGCCGCCGCCGCCGGCGCCAGCATCAGGTACCAGTGGCAGTAAAAATATGACTGGTAATATGAGAAAAGCAGATAAGCCTGTAACTGCACCTTCAATTGCAGGTACATGGGCCGGTACTTATGGTAATGGTGAAAACAATAACCCTAATTATTATTCCTTCAGGTTAAATGCAGATGGTACCATGCAGGTAATAGCCGCTAACGGAAATGTAATGGCTAACGGTAGTTACACCTATACAGCTAATCAGTTAACAGGCACTTATACCTATACTACTTCCGGCAGTTTTTCATTTAGCGCTTTAATGGATACAAATGGCGCACTCAATGGCACCTGGGGCAGCGGCAGCAATGTACGTGGCGGAGGAAGATGGGTAATGAGTAAAAAATAATTTAACTGTTATGAAAAATGTTATGAAAAAGAATTTTTTTTTACTGCCGGCACTGTTAATACCTATTGCTTTACTTGCCCAGTTTGATAAAATAAAAACTACCGAAACTAACCGGAAGCCGGTAATGATAAATAACCAGCCTGCAGTAATTAAAAACACCGTGGCAAATACTGTTGCGTATGATTTCGGTAAAGTAAAAATTTGTGTTGACATAGCTCCGCCAGCAAATGTTAATCTTCCGCCACGCAGAAACAGCGGAGGCTCACCCGTTCCAAAAATAAACAGCGATGGTACAATATTGCAGGTAGGCGTTACACAGCAACCTTTAGCCGGAGCTACAGAAAAAATGTGGAACCCCGGTGATGTAATTTCTGTTTATCTCTCTCCCAACAATGGCTCGGACTGGATAAGAAACAGGATACAATTTTATGCTAAAAAATGGGAAGACTATGCCAACATAAAATTTGAATTTATACCTGATTTTAAAGCAGCTAAAATAAAAGTTGGTTTGTTCAATACCGGCCAAAGCTGGTCGTGGATGGGCCGTGATGTTTTATCCAATCCGTTTAATGCCTATACTATGAATTTTGGCTGGTTTGATGCCAATACAACAGAACTGGAAATGAGCCGGGTTATAACACACGAATTTGGACATGCACTGGGCTTTCATCACGAACACCAATCGCCAGCTTCGCCACTGCAATGGAACCTTGATAAAACATACAAGTATTTTAAAGAAAAAAATAACTGGTCTTCAGCAGAAGTTGATTGGAATATCATCAATAAGTTCAACCAGAATAATACCAACTATTCTGCCTACGACAGGAATTCAATTATGCATTATACCATACCTGATGATTTACTGCTGGTTGGCAGCGGTACCACCACCAATTACTGGATATCACAAATGGATGGGCAGTATGCAAGGTTATGGTATCCGGCTGCACCAAAAGGAATAAACACTGCCGGCAACCTGCGTACCAATGATGATTGTGATGATGTTTTTTTTAAAGTGGAATATGATGTGGTAGCAGCAGACCAGGTGGAGTTTGCGCTTTCGTTGGGTGAAACAAACACTAAAAAAGTTACCTGGTGGAAACAAATTGGCATACCAAGGACCAATAATACAGAAACAGTTTTATGGGTGCAAAATCATTCTTTAATCAGAGAAGAAAACAGACCCGCCGCTTCCTTACAAATTCCGGTAAATGAAATTGACATTAATAAAGGTATCAGTTTCTGGAAAGCAAAAATGCTGGGTGTACATACCCTTTTAGGTTACAAATGGAACGTGTTGCCTGCTTTAAAAGGGGGTTGCAGGATAACATTAATATGGAATAGAGACAGTTGTTTGTAATACAAATAAAATCCTCTTATTAAAGGATAAATAAAATCATTGTTACATTTCAAATAAAAAATATTAAAAAAGTGAAAAAACAATTTTTAGTATTGATGATGATATTTACAACAGTTAATATTTTTTCTCAAACCAGCGGCTTTGATGTATTCACCTATCAACCACCGGAGTTTTTTACTAAAAGCGAATTGCCATCACGGGTACAATTTAATATTACAAATAATGATACAAGTTTCTGCACCATTACTTTATACAAAAGCCTGCCTGCCAAAGCAGATGTGATGAAAGATGTTACCAGCCAGTGGAATGAACAGGTGGTAAAGCGGTTGACCAAAGCCAGTAAAAAACCGCTGAAAATAATGACAGAACAGATGTGGGATGGCTGGGCATCAACATTGGCTATTGGTAATTTTTATCAAAATAAAAAAAAGTGTGTAGTAATGCTGAATTCTTTTAGCAAACATAACCAAACAGTTTGTGTTGTTTTTGAGCTGAGTGATAAAAATTTTAAACCAGTAGTGGAATTGTTTTCAAAAAATCTTCACCTGAAAAAATAAATAATGAAAAAATATTTTTTTACTCTTACCATTTTATTTGCGGCAAGTATTGCCTTTGCACAACCAGGCAAAAAACCTGCTGCAAAACAAAAAGCGCCTGCCCAAAAAGCGCCTGCTCAAAAAGAAATGGATAAAATGATGGAGGATGAAATGAAAGGAATGAGTGAGGATGAAAAAACAGAGATGCGTAAGATGATGAAAACTGTGATGCCTTCGTTACAGGAACATAACGATAAAATTGCTGACTATCCGGAATTTACCAGCAACAAACAATTGGTTCCAAAAAAAGATGCGGCCAGGATAGCTGCAATACCAAAGAAAAAACTTTTACAGGCAGACATGGCGCCGTATGCTGGTAATCTTTTTAATAAAATAATGTCGAAAGGGGATCCTGCGGAAGTAGCCCTCGCAAAAAAGATCATTGCACAAAATCCCAAAGCGGCTGCACTTGGTGGAGCCGCTGTGCTGTGCATGTTGCAGGGTCATCCGCAGGCAGCTATGGCATTAAGCATGAAAGCGGTGCAGGAAGATCCTTCCAATGCCAACTGGCAAAATAATATGGCATCGCTGCTTACCCAATATGGTTATCCCGAACAGGCTATTCCTGTTTTACAAAAATTAAAAAACCAATTTCCCCGGAACACTACCGTTTTAAATAACCTGGGGCAGGCATGGCTTGGCCTGGGAGATGTAGACAGCGCTTTCGCAAATATCAAACGGGCTGGTGGACTCAACCCCAATCACCCCGAAGCAAAGGAGACTGAAGGTGTGATTGAAGAAACAAAAGGCAACACTGATAAAGCAACTGATGATTATATCAAAGCCATCGAAAGTTCAATAAACCCATTTACTGAAACACTAATAAAAAATAATCACGGGCAAGACAAGTTAGATAAACTTGATTTTGAAAAACTGAAACGCAGCATTACTATTTATGAATATTTCAAAAAAGATTGGATTAAACTGCCAGTATTGGAAGATGATGTTTCAGCATATGAAAAAAACATGAGCATAAAAAATGGCTATTCAAAAATGTTTGAGCAGTTAAAAAACACCATCGATACTTTGGCCGAAGCAAGTAGTGCGGAAGTAGAGGCACTGATGGAGAAAGGTCAGAACGAGTTTGCTAAAACAATGATGAAGGAAAATATAAAGGGATTGAACAGGATGAGCAAGCCGGCAGTAACAGTCATGAAAGTATTACAGGTTTACCTGGCCAAATGGATGTTGGATTTTACTAAAGAGAGTAGCCAGTTAATGGATAATATAAATGCGCAGAAAATTATAATAACTAAAAGTGGTAAGAATGACAAGTGCCCAGACTTTAATAGAAAGAATAATTTATTTCTTACATATGCAAATCCGTTGATCAGGAGTTTTCATGAAAATAAGATTGAAGAATTTCGTGTGTGGCTGAATGCTTTCTGTACCTGGAGCTGGCATATAACAGGCAATCCAAAAAATACAATAATGTCAGCATGTATCGCCTGGACTGGTGCCATTGCAGGAATGTACGAGGGTGCAATAGACAACCAGTATGCGATAGAGAAGTCGTGTGTAAAACAAGATGGTGATGGCGTTACTATTACACCGGTACCCAACATTCCTAATTTCGCTTGTCCTTCTGTAGTTAGAGTTCCGGTGGGTGCGGACTGGCAGCAATTGAGTAATGCAGCAAATAATTTTGATATTAATTCATTAGGCACCAAACAGAACGCAAACAACCCAATACCGAATCATTCTACCGCTTATACTGCTGATCGCAATACTATTGCGGAACCAGGCAAGGACCCATCTACAAAAACAGCAAATGGCAGCATGTCGCCCGGAACGATCAATGATGATGAAATGACACCGTTATCAAAAATCCCTTTAGATGACCTAACACCACTTCCTAAAATATTGGACGAGTTGACGCCATTGCCTAACATTCATAAAAACAAATTAGCAAAAGAGCTGCTCAAAAAAATGATGACCGCCGATTGTAAGGATATAAAAGATTCAAAAGACATTCTTAAAGAACAACTGGAAAAAATGATGAAAGGAGTGAAAGAATTGGAAGCATATGAACACATAATTGAACAAATAGAAAAGCTGGAAGCAGAAATAGAGCAGAAAGAAACCAACGCAGAAAAAAAGGAGCAGCTTAAAAAACAGATAGAAAAAATGCAGCAGGAAACAGATAAGATGGATAAATATGAACAGGTGCAACAATCAAAAAAGGAGATGGAAAAAATTATGAAAGAAATGGATGCAATGGATGATAAAAAGTTTATGAAAGATAAGTTTGATAAAATAATACAGGCAGTAGATGAAATGGAAGCGGCTCCTGCTATTCTTAAAGACATTCAGCAAAACGGGCTGCAATCTTCCATCAGCAGTGGCATACAGGCACCGGGAACATTTACCCCGGTAAAAGGATTATTTAATTAGAAAAAAATAACTCATGAAATATTTACTGTTATTCTCCATTATTCTCTTTTCCATTTCATCATCTGCACAAAATTGCACCGACGAATCGTTACTCCTAACACCCGGTACATTAAAGGCAGACGCACCTTATAATTCAGGAAAATTATCAGCGGTAGATTTAGCTAAGCATAAAAAAGTGGTGGCAACAATAACCAACATGATAAAATCAAAGTATGCCCCAATGGGTGTAAAAGCCCTTTATCATGAAAACTATGGTTACCCTGTAGCGTACAGGCCGGCTAATGATTACGGTTACAGCATCATCCCTTTAAACTTTTATTGCGATGGCAACACCATTAAAACAGCAGGCGAAACGCCAACCTATTTTAATATAACAGCTAATTTATTTGCCGGAGAAATTTATCAATTGCTGAATAACGAAGAAGCAACATCAGGTACAGGTTTCCATTATATCTCGGACATGCCAATTGAAAAAGATGGCAACTGGTATTTTAAAGAAATAGAAACTTCCCTTGTGTTGGGCATGCCCGGCTCCGGCAAAGAATACCAATGGTTAATTACTTACGATGGCAAACTGCCTTTTGCTTATGTAACCAAAAAAGAATTTTTGGAGGTACAAAAAAAATTAGTGGCAAAAGCAATGCTCATGGCTGCATCAGGTTTTAATGATGCACTTAAGAATAATGAAATTGAAAAAGGATTTAAAGAAAAAGAGTTTAAAAACGACCCCGAAAAATTAAAAAAATATATGAAAATGGATTATCTGAACATTAAAGAGCGGTATGAAAAATTTCTTGCAGATAATGAAAAAGATTACAAGCCGGCGTTTAATAAAATTGATGAGCAGTTGAAATTACCTGCTGATGAATTGAACAAACAGGCTATTGTAAAACTTGATCCCCATGGAAGCCATTTAGCTTACCTGTTTACTGATGATAGCGATCCTTTTGGGCAGGTACTGATAAAACCAAATCCGGCATATTTTAAAAAATTACCCCGGTCATCGCCACAATTTTTTTGGGTGTATTTAAGAGGCAGCCACAAAGATCCTATAGCGCTAAAATTTATGACAGACATTATGAAAGCCGTTGATTTTGCAGCACTGAAAAATATGATTGGAAAATAACTATCCCTTGCCATGCCTTTAAAGGCATGGCGAAATAAACTCCAGGCTAAGAGGCTATAGCCACATAAAAAAATAATTTCTCAAACAGTTTCACAATTATCAAACATGAAAAAAATAATTTTACTGCTTGCTCTAACTGTCATCGTACAATGTATTTATGCCCAAAAATCAAACCCGGCAAAACCGGTGAAAAAAACTGTGGCTACCACAACCTCAAATACCAATGCCGCAGCATCCACTTTACCACTCAGCGGAATATTTTATGCACCATCCGGCATCGGCATCGTTTTGCAGAATAATGGTAAAAACGATCTGACCATCTCACCCAAAAAAGAAGCCGGAAAAACATTTACTGTAACGAATTTTAATTTTCCAACGCCCCTTGCCGACGGAGAAAAATTTAGCATCACCGCAAAAAAAATTACTCCCGGCCAAACCATCTACATGTATCCCGGAGCCAATGGCAAAATGCCTGAAAGCGTTAAAATAAAAATTGCTTCCGATTATACTTATGATTTGGTTACCCGCAGTTCCAACGATGCAACATTCAGCACTTTTTACGATGTCAGCAACCCGGCTGTGGGTGGAAACCCTGGC
>NZ_JANPCM010000436.1:0-1572 GCF_031430955.1 Ferruginibacter sp. | reverse complement strand
GATAACCGGTTAATGAAATCGGTTGCTGTAATGATTGGTGTGGTTATAATATTATCAGCATTTACTTTTATTCCTAAAAAGAAAATGGTTGCAGAAAATGGAATGTACGATACAATAACTACAAACATTGCTCCTGTAGATAAAAAACCTGAGAAGAAGGAACCAAAAGAAAGAAATAAAGCAATAGAAAAACCTATTACTACAAAAAAAGATGTGGCTAATATTGTAATAACCAGGCATAATGATAAGGCTGATACAATACAAACAATAGAAGAAAAAGATAAAATAGGGAGCTTAACTAATATTGTACCTGGCTCCGATGGGCCTGGTGTAATTAAACCCTTTGATGGAGAATCTGGTGGCGGTGAAAAAGGCCCTGATGTTGTAATTGCAAAACCAGCAATCGATATTAAAACACCCACTTACAGTCCCGATATTATGCCTTCTTACCCCGGCGGAATGGAAGCATTAAGAAAATTTTTGCAAAGAAATTTAAATAACCCCAAAGAAATGGAAGAAGGCGAGGAAGTAAGTGTAAAAGTAAAATTTGTGGTGGACTACGATGGAAAATTGCAAAGTTTTGTAACCGTACAGGATGGCGGAGAAGAATTTAATAAAGAAGTGGTAAGGGTGTTGAAAAAAATGCCCAACTGGGTTCCAGGAAAAACTAACGGACAAAATGTATCAGTTTATTTTACGATACCTGTAAAGTTTGTTCCGGCTAACTGATTTACGCCATAAATTATGTAATTTGCCATCCCGATATTATTTTAAACTGTAAGGCTTTACACCTTACAGTTCTTTTTTAAAAAAATATTTTATGGCACTGGAAGAATTTGAAAAAGAAGAACCGAATAACAGGGATAAAAATCTTATCCGCATGCGGAGCATTACCAATTATACTATGGGAGTGTTTTTTATAGCCGCTGGTTTTTTCTTTATGTTCCCCAATAAATATTCCACTGAGTTTTTAAGCAAATACGATTCAGACTTAATGAAAATGTTTGCAGTAATATGCTGGATATATGGAGTGTTCAGGATGTTCAGGGGCTACAGTAAAAATTATTTTAAAGACTGATGATAAAAAATACCGTTACCAGCATAAAAAATATTACGGGCTTTATAATTATTGTTTGTACGCTGTTTGCTGCAGCATGTAAAAGTAAATATAAGGGCACGGCACTTGATTCGCCAACCGAAGGCACTATTAATATAAGTGTGGATGAATCTTACAAACCAATAATTGAAGAGCAGATAAAAGTTTTTGAAGCCTCTTATCCCAAAGCAAAAATTATTGCCCATTATAAAACAGAAGCCGATTGCTTTAAAGATATATTAAATGATTCGGCAACAAGGATGATCATTGCCACACGGGGTTTAAATCCAAAAGAAGAAGATTTTTTTAAAAGCACTTTAAACTACGTGCCCGTTTGGGGTACTGTTGCATCCGATGCCATTGTGGTGGTGATAAATGGTAAAAGCAACGATACTTTATTTACTATCGACAGGTTGAAAAAACAACTGTCGGGTGTAATGGGTAAAAAACAAACTTTTATTTTTGATGGATTGAAT
>NZ_JANPCM010000435.1:0-3650 GCF_031430955.1 Ferruginibacter sp. | reverse complement strand
CCGGGGTCTCATGCCAGCGCACTAAGGCGCTGCTATGAAGACCCCGTCGGAACGAAAATGGATTGAATAATTTATATAATTCACCTGCCGGAAGAAGTATATCTTTTTTAAACGCCGGGGTCTGATGCCGGCGCATAAAAGCGCTGCTATCAAGACCCCGTCTGAAAGAAAACAATCATCATCATTTAATTATGCAGGATTATTTCTTACCGTTTCGCCGGGGTCTTCACAGCCAAGCAACAAGCGTGGGGTGAGACCCCGGCGTGTAAAAGAAGTTTAAATTTACAAAAGACCACTTTGTAAATTAATAGCAATGGCAATTCGTTATAAATACTCTGATATTTACTCTATGTATTTTTGCGATTTACCTGTTACAACGAGGAGTTGTCGTAAAAATATTAAAGCTCTTTTAAACGCCGGGGTCTCATGCCAGCGCACTAAGGCGCTGCTATGAAGACCCCGTCGGAACGAAAATGGATTGAATAATTTATATAATTCACCTGCAGGAAGAAGTATATCTTTTTTAAACGCCGCGGTCTTATGCCGGCGCACAAAGGCGCTGCTATCAAGACCCCGGCTGAAAGAAAACAATCATCATCATTTAATTATGCAGGATTATTTCTTGCTTCTTCAAATTCCCACACCCTGTGTTTAGCAATAGAGTTAATAAAATATTTTGTAAAACCTGCACCTGATTCATGCAATACCGCAGGATCTTTCTCCATAGTTTTTTTAACATTTGTCAAATCAATAAATGATTCTGTCTGCTTACCAAAAGCTATTGTTTTACAATGCTTGTAAGCTTCGTTTACAAATAAAATGGCGGCCGGTTCTGTCTTTAAAGTATCTATAGATTTTTTACCTGAAGCCACGTAAACTGCATCAAAACAAACACTGCTGGTACTTAGTAATGAATGATCAGGTATAAATGTGGTTTTATCTTCGGCAATAACTGGTGCCATGCTTTTTGCAATCAAATGAACAACTGCACCACCTGCTTTTAGTTTTGCAGCTATATTATTTATGGAAGAGGCATTTACACCGTCGGCTATTAAAAAAGCAATTTGCCTGGTTTTAATATTGTCTTTAATAGTGTTGGCCATGCTTAACTTTTCTGACTTCTTCAACGTCATTTCAAATTCCTTACTTTGATAATCATTCGGGTTAGCATCAGCAGGAAAACTTTGGTTGATGGTACTTTGCGGTTTGATTGGTTTAATCCCTAAATTATCACCTACCTTTTTTGCAAGGTCTTTATTTATAAAAGATAATAAGCCAACCATCCTTTCTCTTATTGCAATTGTTTGCACTTTCGATAATTCAAAAGTTAGTGCATTAATAATATGTTGCTGCTCCGGTAAAGTTTGACTATTAAAAAATAATTTTGCCTGCGAATAATGGTCTATAAAGCTTTTACTTCTGTTCCGTATTTTCTGTCCATCCACCCGTTGGTTGTGTGATGTAAAACCGCCATCTTTTATACTTGCCTGAAAAGGGCAACCGCCAGCTAAACTATTAGGTTCATAACTTACTTTCCCTTTACTAATCATTTGCCGCATCATACCATCCCGTTGATTATTGTGCACTTCATTAATTGAACGGTTAATGGGTAACTCATGAAAATTAGGCGTACCAAGTCGTGACAATTGTGTATCAGTATAAGAAAATAATCTACCCTGCAATAATGGATCGTTACTAAAATCTATCCCTGGCACCAAGTGACCTGGATGAAATGCTACCTGTTCTGTTTCAGCAAAAAAATTATCAGGATTTTTATTTAATGTCATTTTACCAACAATTGTTACCGGTACTAATTCTTCAGGAACCAGTTTGGTTGGATCGAGTAAATCAAATTCAAATTTGTGTTCATCTTCTTCCGGTATAATTTGTAAGCCTAATTCCCATTCAGGAAAAGCACCACTGTCAATAGCTTCGTACAAATCCCTTCGGTGAAAATCTGAATCTTTACCTGAAATCCTGGTAGCTTCATCCCAGCAAACAGCATGAACACCCAACAATGGTTTCCAATGAAATTTTACAAAATGAAATTTACCTTGCTTATTAATTAATTTAAAAGTATGTACCCCAAACCCTTCCATCATCCGTAAACTTCTTGGCAAGGCACGGTCACTCATGGCCCACATAATCATATGTAATGATTCGGGCATTAAAGAAATAAAATCCCAAAAGGTATCGTGTGCAGAAGCTGCCTGCGGCATGCCATGGTCCGGCTCTGGTTTTACAGCATGTACCAGGTCAGGAAATTTCATGGCATCCTGTATAAAAAATACAGGAATATTGTTTCCTACTAAATCGTAATTACCTTCCTGTGTATAAAATTTTACAGAAAAACCCCTTACATCTCTTGCCATGTCTGTAGAACCGGCGCCACCGGCAACAGTAGAGAACCTTACAAAAACAGGTGTCTTTATTGTTGTATCATTTAAAAATCCGGCTCTGGTATATTTGCTTAAGTCTTTGTACAATTCAAAATATCCATGCGCCCCGGAACCTCTTGCATGTACAATTCTTTCGGGTATTCTTTCATGGTCGAAGTGAGTTATTTTTTCTCTTAAAATAAAATCTTCTAAAAGTGTAGCTCCTCTGTCACTATCCTTTAATGAATTTTGATTGTCATTTATTTTAAGTCCCTGGTTAGTTGTTAATGCTTCATTATCATTTATGACAGCAGATTTATATAATTGTTCAATTTTTATATTGCTACCTGCTTTGGGGTTTATTTTCTTTTTCATAATTTTTATTTTATTGCTTTAAAAGAATTAAGGTTGCCTCAAAAAATAAGGCAACCTTTACTTTAATAATCTGGAGTAGTAAAATAATTCTTTATCTCTCCTGATTTTTTTTAATTTTTAATTGCCTCAGAATTTAATGCAGTATCTGCAATAGAAGTAAGCAATTCATCGCATTTCTTTTCCTCGTCTAATGTTTTTAATAAATTTTTTAATGCTGCCTTTTGATCTAAAACTTTTGCAAATGCCGCCAGTGTGCCATAAGTAGCAATTTCATAATGCTCTACTTTTTGCGACGCTGCAATAATACCTGCATCCCTTACCGCACCGGGTTGGGTTTCTTTCATAATTCCTTCGCCCTCTTTTAATAATCCTTCCATGGCATCACATTTTTTTGCCACAGCCTTTTTACCTATAGATTCAAAACATTCTTCTAAACGTGTAACATGTTCTACAGTTTGGGAAAGATGGTCTGCAATAGCTTTTTTTAATTTAGGAGAAGTTGCATTTTTCTCCATCTTTGGTAATGCTTTTGTTAACGCTTTTTCGGCCCAGTAAATATCTTTTAAACTGTCTTCAAAAAGGTCTTCTAACTGCTTGGCAGCATCCTTTTTAGCCGGAGTTTTAGTTGCCGGTGCTTTTTTTGTTTGTGTGTCCATGATTGGTAATTATGATTTAAAATGGTTAAGAAATAATGATTTATAACCCGTAATTCTATGCCATTAAATTTAACAGCTTTTACAAATAATTACTTGGCGTTTCGCCGGGATCTTCACAGCCGGGCTACAAGCGTGGGGTGAGACCCCGGCGTGTAAAAGATGCTTAAATTTACAAAGGCCACTCTTTAAATTAACAACTCATGGCAATTCGTTATAAACATTCTGATATTTACTCCATGTA
>NZ_JANPCM010000434.1:0-2484 GCF_031430955.1 Ferruginibacter sp. | reverse complement strand
ATTTACACAGATAAATGCAGAATATGCTTAAAGAAAATATTGAGATTAATGACAATAAAATCCGTGTTAATCTGTGCAATCTGTGGCTATGTATTTTGCAGGATAAACTGCCGCAATAAATTTAATGCTGTGACGGCGGTTAACTGTATATTTCGTGCCCTGTCGAAACGGAAAAAAACTTTTTGTGCTGCAATTTTTTCTTTGCTGCCCACAGCTATCCATGCCGTGCCCACAGGTTTTTCGGGCAGGCCGCCGCCAGGACCCATAATGCCGCTTACTGCAATTACATAATTTGATTTAATATTTTGCAAAGCGCCTTTGGCCATTTCGGTTACCACTTCTTCACTCACAGCACCTTTGGTTAATAAAGTTTGATGATTAACATTTAACAGATCTTCTTTAGCACCATAGGAATAACTTACCACGCTGCCATCATAAAATTCTGAAGAACCGGGGATGGAAGTGAGCAGGTGTGCAATGTAACCACCGGTGCAACTTTCCGCAGTGCACATGGTTTTATTTTTTTGTAATAATAATTTGCCCACTACTCTTTCCATGGGTTCATCAACATTGGTTACTAAATAATCTTTTACCAATAATTGCAGTTGGGTAAATTGTATTTCAATATCTTTTTCAATTTGTATTTTATCAAAACCCGAACTGGTTAAACGCAACCGCACCATGCCATAATTAGGCAGGTAAGCTAATTTAATTTGCGGAGGTAAGGCTTCTTCAAAATCTTGTATCAGGTCGGCTAAAAAACTTTCGCCCACACCGGCGGTAAATAAAGTGCGGTGTATAATTACAGGTAATTTAAATTGTTTGGTAAGATGTGGAATTACATCATCTTCCATCATGCCTTTCATTTCGTGCGGTACGCCGGGCATGCTTACAAAAATTTTGCCATCTTTATTGAAGAACATTCCGGGTGCGGTGCCTCTTTTGTTTTGAATTGCGGTGCATACATCGGGTACTTCGGCCTGCAGTAAGTTTCTTTCAATCATGGGCCGTTTAAGTTTTGTAAAAATGTTAATGACATTTTGTTTGGCACCTTCATCCACCACTAATTTGCCGCCAAAATATTTACACAATAACGGTTTGGTAATATCATCGGCTGTTGGGCCAAGCCCGCCCGTTATTAAAATTATTTGGGCATGTTTGCTTTCTTCGTCCAGTGCATTCCAAATTTCGTCCCATACATCGCCTACTGCCACACGCCTTACCACACGTATGCCGGCTTTGTTTAATTCCTGCGCCATCCAGGCGCTGTTGGTATCTATTACCTGGCCTATTAAAAGTTCGTCGCCAATGGTGATTATGG
Organism: Ferruginibacter sp.; assembly: GCF_031430955.1. Taxonomy (GTDB): domain Bacteria; phylum Bacteroidota; class Bacteroidia; order Chitinophagales; family Chitinophagaceae; genus Ferruginibacter. The sequence goes on along the minus strand of NZ_JANPCM010000434.1, from coordinate 1,163 downwards.
TTGCTTGTATCATGTAATAAGGGGAGTAATAAAATTAAAAAGTTAGATCCAGGTAAATATCTTTAAGTGAAATGGAAATGTTTACTGCAGAGATTATCAGGTTGTCTTCCTGGGAGTAATAGTCCATGAGTTGCCATGTATTATTGTTGCTTCTGAAGTATCTTTCAATATGCGTTTTTTGGGAGTCTATTAAAATATATTCTTGCAAAGTATCAATATCTCTGTACAATGAAAATTTTTCAAGCCTGTCGTAATTACGGGTTGATCTGGAAAATATTTCAATAATTGTACTTGGATTGGTGGCTGTATCAAATGTGTCATCAGTAAGTTTCATTTCACCACAAATAATACTTATGTCAGGGTAAGTGTATAATGTGTTTTTAGGGATGTGAATTCTTAAATCGCTGCCATAGGGTTTACAGCCTTTGCCTTTTAATTTATGTGCAATTTCTCCAAATAAATTTGAAAATATTTCATTGTATTTTGCCGAAGCACCACTCCTGGCAAAAACTTCACCCTGGTAATATTCATTCTTTTCCGCAGCCGTTCTTTCTGCCATTAAATATTCTTCTGCAGCAATATAATTATATTTTGGAATTGGCTCCTCTATTATATTTTCCATACTTCAAATTTAAATCTTTTAGCTTTGAGAAATAAATTTATTTGCCCATGAAATGGATAGTAATAACATTGCTGAGTTGTATTTGTTCAGTTGCAGTTGCACAAAAAATTGATGCTTCATTAGCTGCCGCAATAACTAACATGGAAAAGGATGTACAATTTACACATGCGATACTGAGCTTGTATGTGGTAGATACAAAAACCGGCAAAATAGTTTTTGATAAAAATGCGCAGGTTGGTTTGGCACCTGCAAGTTGCCAAAAAGTGGTAACGAGTGTGAGTGCGTTTGAGATGCTGGGGAAGGATTACAAGTATAAGACTTCTTTTCTTTACGGTAAAGAATTGCATCTGTACGACCTAAACCATATTCTTATTCTTGGGAGTGGAGACCCTACACTAGGAAGCTGGCGATACAAAAGCACTATTGATACTTTTATTTTTTCAAAAATTTATAATCAACTTAAAAAATTAGGTATCGCAAAAATAGGAGGTATACTTATATTGAATTTCCTGAGTGATAACAACCCGGTACCTGATGGGTA
>NZ_JANPCM010000433.1:0-2788 GCF_031430955.1 Ferruginibacter sp. | reverse complement strand
ATATTTGAAATATTGTTTAGTTGGGTTGGTTTATGTAACGATGCCGATTGTAATAATGGTTGATTTGCGAAATATTTGGAGTGATTACGAAGGATTTAAAACCCATTCTGATTTTGGAAATACTCTTCCTGTTTGTATTGTTTTTTCCATCTGGATAAATGATACTATGGCTTACATAGTGGGTTCATTGATTGGTAAAACACCCTTCTCTAAAATATCTCCAAAAAAAACTTGGGAAGGAACAATCGGAGGAGCAATACTGGCAATATTAATTATTGGTTTCCTATTCCCATTATTGGCAGATAAATATTTTTATCCTTTCGCTCAGCATAAAATATGCTTTGTAATCGCTGCCCTCTGCGCCATCTTTGGCACAATAGGAGATTTATTTGAAAGCAAACTAAAACGCATGGCTAATGTAAAAGACAGCGGCACCATAATGCCCGGCCACGGCGGTTTTTTAGACAGGTTCGACAGTTTACTATTTGCAGCACCAGCAGTTTGGCTATATGTAAAATTATTTATGAACTAAAACTTAAACATCTAACGACTAAACCCCTAAACTTACAACCCTAAACTCTTTATATTTGCAACTCAATTCAACTGCATGACCATTCACAGAGAGGGATATCAATCAATAGGCATTGGCACTTTAATTTTTGGCGCTATTAATTTTGCCTGCTTTTATTTTTTCAGTGCTTCGTTACCGGTTTTGTGCTGGGTAATATTTTTTGCTACGCTTTTTGTACTGCTTTTCTTAGTGTCTTTTTTTCGCATTCCGGCAAGGAAACTCACTGTTGGCGAAAACCTTGTTGTGGCACCTGCCGATGGTAAAGTGGTGGTGATAGAAGAAATTATTGATGTAGAATATTTTAAGACCAAACGTTTACAGGTATCTATTTTTATGAGCCCTGCCAATGTACATGTAAACCGCAACCCTATTAGTGGCGAAGTGGTGTACAATCAATATCATAAAGGAAAATATTTAGTAGCATGGAACCCCAAATCATCTACCGAAAACGAAAGGCACAGTGTGGTAATTAAAAAAAATAATACCGAAATTTTAGTAAAACAAATTGCCGGCGCTTTAGCCAAACGTATTGTAAACTATTTGCAGGTTGGCCAAAAAGTAGAGCAAACCGATGAAATGGGCTTCATAAAATTTGGCAGCCGGGTAGATTTGTTATTACCCATTGGCACAAAAATAAATGTAGAATTGAATGAGGTAGTGCAGGGTGGTGTTACCGTTGTGGCAACATTGTAATTTTTAACAGTTTGCCCTTGGCAATTTGCAATATCTGCCCTACATTTACGTTCTTCAAATAAACAGATAAACATGAAAAAAGTATTTTTATTAGCTACAGCAGCGTTATTAGTTACTAGTATAGCTTTTGCTGATAACGGAAAAAAGAAGAAATCTAAAAAATGTGCTAAAGGAAAAACCTGCTGCACAAAATCTACCGCTTCTGCAACTAAGGCCGGCTGTACAGACAAAGCGCATACAGCTCATTTGTAATGATTGTTGTTTAAATTATTTTAAAGCCCCGCTTTTACAGCAGGGCTTTTTTATTTTATGCACCTAAAAAATTATTATAAAATTAATTCCAACTCTTTTAAATGGTAAACAGTATAAGTGGATTTGATGTGTGATATGGCATTGATATGGTTTACAAAAACAGAATCCATACCGGCATTAATAGCACCCTGTATATCTGCATCTAAATTATCACCGATCATAATGCTTTCTTTTAAAGATGCTCCTGCCTTGCCCATGGCATAATCAAAAATTTCTTTTTTAGGTTTAAGGCTGTTGCTGGCTTCGGAGGTAATCATGTGGGTGAAATATTTTGCCAACCCGCTGTTATTAATTTTACTCCACTGGGTTTTTTCAAATCCGTTGGTAATTAAATGCAGCGCATATTTTTTATCCAGCAGGTAGTTTAATAATTCTGTAGTATGCGGAAAAAGCAATTTTTTGGTGGGCAGTATTTCTAAAAACTTTCCGCTTAAGTCTCTAGATAATTTTTCATCTCCAATTTTAAAATCAAGCAAAGTACGCCACATCCTTTTCCATTTTAAATCTTCGGCGCTAATTAAACCATGATGGTATTTGTCCCATAATATTTCGTTGTGGTATAAATATTTTTTATAAAAATTGTCAAAAGGAGCTGCCACTTTTTTATCTAATTCAAATAAAGCAAACAAATCAGTAAGTGTAGCTTTAGCATTGGCATCAAAATCCCAAAGGGTATGATCCAGATCAAAAAAAAGATGTTTGTATTTCATTAATAATAAAAGGGTGATTAAAACCCGGGTGGCAAAGTAAATGTAAAATTCTTAAATCAGTTTGCTTTTAACTGTGTAATAACTTCTTCTTTTCTGCGGCGTGATATTTCTACTTTTGAATTATCTGTCATGGTAAGCATTCCATCGGCAGTATAATTGATAACGTAAGTTTTATTTACCAGGTGCGATTTATGTACCCTTATAAAACCATGAGTTACCAGTATTTCTTCGTATTCTTTTAAAGTACGTGAGGTAACTAATGTTTTTTTATCAGTAAAAAAAAATTTAGTGTAGTTGCTTTCGCCTTCCAGCCGTATTATTTCTGCAGGCCTGCAAAAAATAGTTTCTTTACTGGTGGGCAACGCCATTCTAAAATCTTTTTTATCTGGTGTGGAAATATTATGCAGCAGGTTGTTGTATAAAGATCTATTGTGCAGCAAAAGTGTTTCTTTAATAATAAATTTATCGGCAGCGGCCCTCAGTTCATCAGCATCAATGGGCT
>NZ_JANPCM010000432.1:0-5033 GCF_031430955.1 Ferruginibacter sp. | reverse complement strand
TTTTTTGTTACGCAAAATACCAATCATAAAAGTTACCGCCTCTTCAGCAATTACCAGGGCAAGCGAAAAAGATATGCGGCATATATTGTATTAGTGGGCAACACCATAAAAAATTCGGAGAACGGTGGTATTGTAAACGACAGCTCTCTGGCCGATCCCAATAAAAAGAAACGCTTTAGTGTGCCCGTGAATTTAGGCGGTGCTAATTTATTTGCCCCCAATCCATTTAACGCATCTGTAAATACCGGTAATATCAATAAAGATTTTACTTTCTTTTTACGCCAAACTTATGATATTGGAAAAAAAGATTCTATTGCTGTTAACGATTCTACCACCGAATATTTATTTTATCCCAAGCTGAGGGCACAGTACAGTTTTACTTACAGCAATTATAATTATCTGTACACCGATGTTTCCGCCGATTCTTTAATTTATAAAAACTGGTACGATACTACACTGAAAAAAACTACCGATACATTTAATGTACAGGAAAAATGGAAAGTGATCAGCAACGATTTTTCTTTACTGCAATTTCCGGATACGAAAAATGCTGCCCAATTTTTGCTGGCAGGTGCCCGGCTGGAAAATATAAAAGCAGAGTTTTACCGGCCAGCAGGCATACAAACAAAAAATTATTACAATATTGTTTTGCATGGCGAGTACCGCAATAAAACAAAAAATAAATTGTGGGATGTATTGCTGAAAGGCGAATTTTATTTAAACGGCCTCAACAGCGGCGATTACAATGCTTATGCAACTATCGACCGTTACTTAAATAAAAAACTGGGTGATGTACGTTTGTTTTTTAATAACGTAAACCGCAGCCCGAGTTTTATCTACAATAGTTTATCAGCTTTTAATTTTAAAAATGCCACCATCAGCAAAAAAGAAAATATTATTAGTTTTGGCGCCGAAGCTAAAAACCCTTTTGTAAATCTTAGTTTTAAAAATTATATTATTACCAACCTGGCTTATTTTTCTGATTATTATCATACTACACAAAGCAGCAAAGTAATTAACCTGCTGCAGCTATCAGCATCAAAAAAAATAAAAATTTCTAAAAAATTAAACTGGTATGTTGATGTGGTGGCACAGCAAACCGATGGCAACGCACCCATAAAAGTGCCCTTAGTTTTTGTCCGTAACCGTTTTGCTTTTGAAGGAACATTTTATAAAAATTTAAATTTAAGTACCGGGCTGGAGGTAAGATATTATACACCTTACGAAGCTTATAACTACTCGCCGGTTATGGGCCAGTTTACGCCGCAGGATACTTTTAAATTAAAAAACCTTCCCGACATCACTGCATTTTTTCATTTCAGGATAAAGTCTTTTACAGCTTACATACGAGCCGAAAATTTGAATACCGTTAGTTTTTTAAATGGCTTTGGCTTTATCAATAATAATTACGCAGCGGCTCATTACCCCACACAGGGGCTTATTCTACGCTTTGGCATTCTATGGAATTTTGTGAATTAATAAAATAATACCAAATTTTAACACCTGTGTTACAACAATATTTTTATCTTTGTAGCTGCAATGAAAAAAATCTTTTTAGCCATATTAACAATAGTGTACATGACAGCTGCCTCGGGCATTGCCATGGAAATACATTATTGTATGGGTAAAAAGGCTGGTATGGAGTTTTATAGCTCTAACGGGAATAAGTGCGGCAAATGCGGCATGACAGAAAAGAAAGGTGGTTGCTGCAGCGATGACCATAAGTTTGTTAAGCTAGAAGACTCTCATAAAAATGTTTACAATAATTTAGATTTTACTTCAAAGTTTGTTACAGTTGTAACTGAACTTCCATTGTACGATTGGCAATTACCAGCAGCGCCTGCAATTGCAGTTGTAAATAATCATTCTCCTCCCAATTATAACTGGCCTTCTGCCAGTATAATGAATTGTGTTTTCAGAATTTAAAATTAAGTTTTGTTTTTTTTCATCAGCAGCGACAGCAGTTGATGAACTGTGTTATATATACAAGGCATACTATTAATCAATAATTAAATTTAAAATAAAATGAAAACATTAAATATTTGTGCTGCACTGTTGTTCAGCATCTTCGCCATAAATACTTCCTTTGCACAAACAGCTGTAACAAAAGAAACCATCAAAGTATGGGGCAATTGCGGCATGTGTAAAACCACTATTGAAAAAGCTGCAAAAAAAGGGGGTGCCACCACTGCAAACTGGAACGAAGAAAGTAAAGAGCTAAAAGTTTCTTACGCATCTAATAAAACATCTTCTGATAAAATTCAGCAGAGCATTGCAAAATCCGGTTACGATACACAGGGCTTTACCGCCGATGATAAAGTGTATAATAAATTACATGGCTGTTGCCAGTACGATAGAAAAGTTAGCACTGCAAGTGTTGGGACTGAAAAAGCAGCAGCGTACTGCTGCAGCATGCATTCCGATGTAACAAGCGACGCACCTGGTAAATGCAGCAAATGTGGTATGGACTTAACCAAATCGAAAAAAGAACAAATGAAAATGGAAGTAATGAAAGTGTACACTTGCCCTATGCATGCAGATGTAACAAGTAATACACCGGGGAAATGTACAAAGTGCAGTATGGATTTAAAAGAAAAACAATAAGGGTATTTATTTAACAGTTGCAGGTGTTATAAAACCTGCAACTGTATTTTGTTTTCCCGATCTATATTTTATTTATAAAAAATGCGTATTAGCAATTAAAATTTAAAAAGAGAATCATGAAAAATATATTTTTAATAATTGCTGTTATTTTTTCTTTTACAGCAACTGCACAGGTTACAAAAGTAAGTTTGCAGGCTAGCGGCTTAACCTGCAGTATGTGCAGTAACGCCATCAACAAAGCAATAAAATCCCTTGACTTTGTAGATAAGGTTGATGCCAATATAAAAAATTCCACTTTTGATATTTCTTTTAAACAAAATGCGGTTATTGATTTTGATAAACTAAAAAAGAAAGTGGAAGATGCAGGTTTTTTTGTAGCCAGCTTTACAGCAAACATACAATTTGATAATGTTGCCATTGCAAACGATGCCCATGTAAATGTTGGGGCAAACGATTTTCATTTTCTGAATGTTAAGGATCAAACATTGTCGGGCAATAAAACAATTAAAATTTTAGATAAAGGTTTTATACCTGCAAAAGAATATAAAAAGAATGGCAGCCTTACAAAAATGTCTTGCTATAAAACGGGGGAAGAAAACGGCAAGCGGATTTTTCATGTAACTATTTAGTAAAAATTTATGATCCCGGCAGCGGTTAACAGCCGTGCCGGCGGTTATTTTAAAGAAAATATTTTATGAAGTATATTTTATCTTTCATACTTGTTTTGTTGATGATCAAATCTTACAGTCAGGAGTTGTATGTTTTTACTGAGCCGGCCAGTAATATGGCAGCTAACAGTATTGGCATAAGAACAAATAACTACCTTATGAAAGACATAGATACAAAAAAAATTAATTACCACCTGGTGCCGGAAGTAATGCTGGGCATCTCAAAAAAAGTAATGATACACCTGGATGCGTTTTTAAGCAACCGTAATGGTGGATTTGTAACTGAAGGCGGCAGTGTTTATGCCAAGTACCGGTTTTACAGTATTGATGAAGTGCATAAACATTTTAGAATGGCGGCTTATGCAAGGTATAGTTTTAACAACAGCGATATCCATCAAACTGCAATTGATCTGTATGGACATAATTCAGGAGTTGAAACTGGTGTGATTGCCACACAATTAATTAATAAAGTGGCGCTGTCGGCTGCGGCATCATTGCTGCATGCAACTGATAATGGTAAAGAGAAATTTAATTATGGTGATAAAAACCGAAACGCAATTAATTATTCTTTTTCTGCCGGAAAATTAATGTTACCCAAAGAATACACCAGTTACAAGCAGGTTAATGTAAATTTAATGGTAGAATTTTTAGGACAAACTAATCTTAGTGATGCTAATAATTATTTGGATGTGGCACCTGCTGTTCAATTTATTTTTAACAGCCGTTTACGTGTTGATGCCGGCTACCGTTACCCGCTGGTAACAAATTTAACCCGAACAGCACCCCAAGGAGTGGTGCTGAAACTGGAGTATAATTTTTTTAATGTATTAAAACAGAAAGATTAAAGACCAATTATCCTCATGAAAAAAATATTAAGATTTATATTGTCATTATTTCAGAAAAAAAATTGTTGTAAATGAAAAAATTATTCTTTGGTTCAATTATTTTAATTGCTTCTTTAACCGGTGCTGCACAAATAAAAATTGGTGCTGCGGTTCCCGAAATTTCTTTACCAGATGTAAAAGACAGTGTAATAAATCTTTCTTCTTACAAAGGAAAAGTAGTGCTGATAGATTTTTGGGCAAGCTGGTGTGGGCCATGCAGACAGGCTAACCCTTCGGTAGTAAGGTTGTATAAAAAATATAAAGACCTGGGCTTTGAAGTGTTTGGTGTTTCGTTAGATAATAAAAAAGCGGCCTGGGTAAAAGCCATTAAGCAGGATAAAATAAAATATGTGCAGGTAATTGATACCGGCGGATGGAACAGTGCAGTTGCAGCAACTTATGGGGTAGAACAAATACCTACTAATTTTTTATTAGATAAAAATGGCAATGTAGTTGCCATTGATGCAGAAGGTAAGGAGCTGGATAAATTGGTAAAGGAATTACTGAAATAATTACATCAGTTAGAACTTTGTGCGTTACTAATAGCAGCAGCACATTCCTAAAATAGCTTTTTTAAATTAGTTGATATAATGATAACTCACGAAGAACACACTTTAATAAATAAATTTGTAACTAAAGATAAACAGGAGCGCTACTTAACTTTTCTTGCGAAAGATAAAACTAGAAATAAGTTTATAGAAGAATTATATCATTTCAATGATTTCAATTGGAAGCTGTTTCGTGAAATTCCAGGAAACGAAAATGAAGGACAGACAATTGCTTTAAAAGTTAAGAGCAACAAAAATATTTCAACTTGTTTAGTAATTTCTGTAGACCCTGACTATGATGGAAAGGTAATGTCAGTTGACAAAGCAAT
>NZ_JANPCM010000431.1:0-2220 GCF_031430955.1 Ferruginibacter sp. | reverse complement strand
CGCAGCAGTGGTGGCTTTTCATCCACTTTTCTAATTGCCCATTCATTTAATTAACCCCTGTTTATAAAATCCCCTTACCTTAAAAATTATTATACTTACTTTTTATATACTCACAGTAAAGCATCTATTTCAATTAATATTTGCAACAGCTTCCCTTTTTTTACATCAGTACCAAAATATTTTATAGCATGCGGTACCAGTAAATTTTTTTCTGCAGCCGGTATCATTTTATTTTTATGCAAATGATTAGGTATAAAAACAAACTGCAGCCATTGTGCAAAATCGGTTTTTGTAATACTCCTGTTATCATCGTACCAATGTACCCAGGCTGGCATATTGGTTTGCCAAAGGCCGGTAGCTTTTAATTCTTCTTCAAGCTCCATTGTTTTAGCAGTAATCGTATTCCCCAGTTCAATCATCAATTTTTAATTTCCAGTAAATGTAATACTGTGTTAATGCGGCAAACTATAACAGTTAGGCAACGTTATATTTCAATTAGGATTGGTGCCGGCGATATATTTATCGTTAAAAATCCGGCCGTTAATTCACCTGTAATTAGGCAACGGGTTCATCAATTGAGGTAACGACACCCAACGCCGGATTTATTTGTTTACTTTTAATACTAAATTATTTTTATCGTTAGAATAAAGCATAGCTCATCAATTGTTTTTGCCTTGATATTATTTTCAACGGCCTTTACTCAAACCAGTTATCATGTAACTACAGGGCAGGGCCTGGCTACAAACCAGTTAACCGTATTAATAAAAGACAGGCAAAATAATATGTGGTTTGGCAGCTACAACGGTTTGCATAAGCATGAGGGCACTTCTATAAAAGTGTATAAAAAAAATAATAAAGATTCCACCTCGTTAAGCAGTAATGAAATGCACAGCGTATTTGAAGACAGGTTGGGATTTATATGGGTGGGCACTACCGGCGGCCTTGATAAGGTGAACCCAAAAACCGGAAGCATAAAACATTATAAATTAAAATCAGCAAAAGCAAAAGACGACTGGAATGGTTATATCGTTACAATATTTCAGGATAATGAAGATAATATATGGGTAAATACAGATGCTGCTTTATTTGTACTGAACTACAATACAGGCAAATATTATGAAGTATTGGAAAAGGAAAAATCTGGAAAAGGAGTTCCATCAGCCGGGTTAATTTATAAAAGCACCGTGCCAACAAAGGAAGGTCTATGGATGTATGCGCCGGGATACCTCATGTTCTTTGATTTTAAAAGCCACCAGTTTTTTCACAAATACAATAACCCGCTGCATAAAAAAATATTTGAATTGCCCGAATCAAAAAATCCCGATCTGCAAAGCGATCTGTGCATGGATTCTTCTAAAAACCTGTATTTTATTTTTAATGGCAGTGCTTTGATTAAATATAATATCATTACTGAAAAACTGGATTCCTTTGCATTTGTATTTCCGCAAAATGCATGGCGTTGTTGTGTTTCCATAGCTGCAGATTACAGAGGAAATGTGTGGATAGGGTTTCGGTATGGCGGGTTGCTTTTTTTTAATAACGATACCCAAAAATTTACACCTATCCGATATACAGGTGCAAACAGCCTGATACAATCAGATTATATTTATTCGCTGCAGGAAGATTATCTAAAAAGAATGTGGGTATCTACCAACAACGGAATTTTTATTATCAATTATTACGACAGTGCTGTGCAGCAAAAAAACCTCAGTTATAAAAAAGAGATTTTAAATATTGATTATCCTTCTGCCATCATATCGCAGGATGATGAAGGCACCATATATGCTCCCTATTTTGCTGGTGGATTATTTACCTACAATATTTTTAATGCGGCCACCCGGTATTTTCCACTTCCCGATACTTCGGTAAAAACTTTAGGCTATGTTTTTACGCCAGAAAAAAGCAACACCTATATAGCTCGAAATGGCACACTGCTGCAGGCCGATATGTCAACCAATAAAATTAAACTGTCTTTACCTGTTCAAAAAATGTATCGGTTAATGGCAACCACCGCCGGCAATGTAGTATGGGTATTCAGGTATAATGAAAATGCCGTTTATTTTAAAAAAGGAAACGGAGATATTTATTATTATAATGGTACAGACAGTATTGAAAAAATTACAGGTAATGGTTTTTCAAGGCAGGCCTGTGTTTCGGCCAGCAACGATTTTTTTTATTTTTTGTCACACGAAGGTGATTTGGTTAAGCGAAACCTTGTAT
>NZ_JANPCM010000430.1:0-7984 GCF_031430955.1 Ferruginibacter sp. | reverse complement strand
TCTTGCCATAGCGTTTTATTACTGCGAAAAGAAAAACGGCACCTTGTCAGCCAGGGAAAAGATCCATACACTAAGTAAGAATATCGGCATTGCCGAAGTGGGTAATAAAGAAATAATGAATACCGTTTCTAACAAAAGGATACACGACTTTGAAGATGGTATAGAATATTATGCTGCCATAAATAATAAGTGCGATATAATTGTTACAGAAGATACCAACGATTTTTATTTTTCGGATATTAAGGTTTGTAAAGCACAAAGTTTTTTACAGGAATATTTATTTAAAAAAAAATGAACTCATTTTCTTTTACAATTGATGCTGCTTTTAAAAAGCTGCAAACAGAAACGGATAAAAAATTTACTGTTGTACTGCAACATGGCAGTATGCAAATCAAATATTTTGCACCCAAAATACAGATACACAACTGCCACACTTACAGGATGAAATTTATGTTATTGCTTCAGGCAATTCCAATTTTTTCAGAAATGGGAAAGCATCAGTTGTAAAACCGGAGATGTAATTTTTGTACCTGCTGGTATGGAAGATCGTTTTGAAAATTTTACTTCAGACTTTGCGACATGGGTAATTTTTTATGGGCCGCAGGGCGGAGAAAAAAATTAAACAGATTTTGTATCGTAAAAAATACCCTGCTCAGCATCCAGGATGTCGTTGTCTTTATTTGCATCAATTAGTTTTTTATACTCGTTTACTTTTATCCAATAAATTATCCAGCAAACTATAAAACCCAGAGATGCAAGCCCACCCAAAAAAGGAATGAGTACACACAGGCTGAGGATATTTTTAGCAAAGCCTATATTATATGTTGGCCGTTCTTCGCTAACCGGAATGTTTAACCTTTCACATTCAGCTTTTATTGAATCAGAGATATTGCTCACTGCAAAAAATTGCCAGATGTAATTAAACAAGGGAATTAATAACAACCATACCTGGCCTGGCGGCATTCTTCTGTTTGCCGGTATTATTGCTTCCAAAGTTTTTTGCAATGTGATAAGATAAAAGATTACAGGGATAATAAATAATGCCAATAAAATAAGTGTAAGTTCTGAACCTCCGGGCATGATTAATTTTTTTTGTTAAAATAAAGATAATAACATCTTCAAACTATTTATGTAATAATTTTTTCAACTCCTCCACTCCTTCTGTTGCAGGTTTTTCTATTAAATGCAAATTGGGATAACTATTTACTGCAGGTATTTTTTTATCAATAATAAATTTGGGTAAAAATGCAGGAGCATAATGTAATAACGATGCTGCAGGATAAACCTGCAATGATGTGCCCACTACAACAAAATAATCGCAATCGTGTAACAATGCAGCAGCCTTTTCCATCATAGGTACAGGTTCTTCAAACCAAACAATATAAGGACGAAGTTGTGATCCATCTTTTGCTAAATCACCTGCATTAATATCTCCTCTTATTTCATAAATGGTATGCTCATCATCTACACTTCTCATTTTAAAAATTTCGCCATGCAAATGCAACACCCTGGTACTGCCGCCACGTTCGTGTAAATCATCAATATTTTGTGTGATGATGGTAACATCAAAGTCTTTTTCCAGTTCGGCTAAACCAATATGTGCAGCGTTTGGTTTTGCTGCAGCCACATCTCTCCTTCTTTCGTTATAAAAGTTTAAAACCAACTGCGGATCTTTTTCAAAACCTCTTGGTGTAGCAACATCTTCTACATTATACCCCATCCATAATCCGTCACTGTCTCTAAAAGTTTTTAAGCCGCTTTCGGCACTGATGCCTGCACCGGAAAGAACCACAATATGTTTTTTATTCATTGGTCAAACTTACAAAATCTCTATTAAAAAAAACATGACAAGCAATCATCATTTTATTTTTTTACAACAGAAAGAGAACTTGCAGTATTAACAATTTGTATAAATTCATCTCTGTATCCATCTGCATCTTTTCCTTTTGCATTTTTCGCCAACCCAATAACATATTCATAAGAAGCATTTTGTTTGTATGCTGAATTTCTTAACAGCATCCCAAAAGATGCCACAGCAGCAGAAAAGCGAAAATTATTGGAGGTGTTTTCTAGACTTGTATTCTCATCTGTTACAGGATGTACAATAAGTTTACTTATATCCACATCAGGTTTTTTGTAGCGTAATTTGATAGTAAGTATTTCATTGGTAAAATTATTATTTACGGCAGCAGTAGTTTGATATTTCAACTCATCCACTTTTTCTGTAAACTCATCTTTAATTCCTGATGGAATAATTTCATACAAAACTGTTACGGTATGCCCTGCACCCAATTCTCCGGCATCTTTTTTATCATTATTAAAATCTTCTTTTTGCAACATTCTGTTTTCGTAGCCAATTAAACGGTATGCTGCAACTTTGGCCGGGTTAAATTCAACCTGTATCTTAACATCTTTTGCAATAGTAAATAAAGTGCTGCCAAATTCTTTTACCAATACCTTTTTTGCTTCATTAATGTTATCAATGTAAGCATGGTTACCATTGCCTTTATCTGCCAGTTGCTGCATTTTATTATCTTTATAATTGCCCATACCAAAACCAAGTACGGTTAAAAAGATATTACTTTTTCTTTCCTGCTCAATTAAATTTACCAATTCGTCATCGCTGCTGACACCAACATTAAAATCACCATCGGTAGCTAATATAACCCTGTTATTTCCATCTACAGAAAAATTTTCCTTTGCAATTTTATAAGCCAGTTTAATTCCTTCAGCACCTGCAGTGGAACCGCCTGCCTGCAAATTATCAATAGCTTCTTTAATTTTTATTTTATTGCTGCCCGGTGTGGAAGGCAATACTAAACCTGAAGCACCAGCATAAACAACAATGGCAACTTTATCATTTTTTCTTAACTGTTCAGTTAATAATTTAAGAGAAGATTGTACCAGCGGCAATTTATTCTCCTGATCCATTGAACCGGAAACATCAATTAAAAAAACAAGATTGGCAATTGGAAGATTTTGATTGGAAATTTCTTTTCCTTTTAAACCAATATGAACTAATCGATGTTTTTCATTCCACGGGCACCAAGATATTTCTGTATTGATGGCAAAAGGCTCATCGTTTTTCGGAGCAGCATAATCGTAGTCAAAGTAATTGATCATTTCTTCAATTCGTACAGCGCCTTTAGGTGGCATTGTACCATTTTGTATAAAGCGGCGCACATTACTGTAAGCAGCTTCATCTACATCAATTGAAAAAGTAGAAAGTGGATTTTGATTTGCCGAAAGAAAATCATTCTCTACAATGTTGTCATAATTTTCTGTATCGAATTCCCGATTTTCTTTTTGTATAGCTGCAGTTGAATCTGCACTAACTGCATGTACTTTGCTTAATTGCTCTACATTTTTTGAGCTGGTGCTTCTGTAAATATTATCACATGAAGCAAATAATAGCAATAGGATTGCACCCTTGTAAAAGGTTTTTAACGTAAACATAAAATTGATTTTTAGAATTAATAATAGAATACAGGATGCATCCATACCATAATGCACAAATCAATTAACAAGTAACCTTTACCAAATGTTAAATGAAACAGAAAGCGATTTTATTTGACCGTTGATTAAACAGATGTCGCAGAAAAAAATATTTTGTGAGTTTAGGATAGTAAAAAAATAATAAAAGTCCAAAGTTCCCAATTCAGGAACTATGGGGTTTCCGCCATCTCCATCACAATTTTCCACTCTTCATCTTTCACCGTTTGTACACTCAATCTTCCCAAGCGTACCAAATCCATATTTGCAAGGCGCTTATCTTTTTTAAGTATATCTAAGGATACCGCATTTTTTAATTTACGTACAGGTTTTAAATCTACAGCTACCCATCTTTCATCTTCGGTGGTAGGATCCTGGTAAGCTTCCTTTATAACTTTTGCAATGCCCACAATTTCTACTCCTTCGTTGCTGTGATAATATAAAACTTCATCACCTTTTTTCATGGCTCTTAAATTTATACGGGCCGCATAATTTCTTACACCACTCCAAAAAGTTTGTTTGTCTTTTACAAACTGATCCCAGCTGTACACTGAAGGTTCTGATTTTACTAACCAATAAGCCATAGTAATTGATAATGAAAATTAATGATAGATTCAAAATTATAGAATAATAACGACAATACATGTAGTACATAATATGCTAACACTCAATTTTTAAAATAGTTAAAACCATTTAACATCATTCGCCGTATGTAACCGGGGGGACACCCTTGTTTCTTTTTTCAAAAAAAATAAAATAATAAAACGCATGATTTCAAAATTAACTAAAACCATCCTTCCGGTTTTATTGCTTATGACGATCACACAAATTTCGTTTGCACAATCCGGAAAAGAAAATCCTATTACTACTGCAGTGCCTTTTTTAAGGCTTGCTGCCGATGCAAGAACCGGTGGTATGGGTGATGTTGGAGTTGCTACTAATCCCGATGCAAACTCCATGTTTTACAATGGCAGTAAAACTGCTTTTAACGATGCTACATACGGCATTGGTATTAATTACACCCCATGGCTTAGCGAATTGGATGTAAAAAATTTATATCAAATTTCTTTATCCAGTTTTTATAAACTGAACGATAAAGAAGCGATAAGCTTTGGCGTACGCAATTTTAGTATGGGTACTTTTACCACTACTGATAATTTAGGCCAGGAATTAGGAACTTTTAAACCCCATGATATTGCAGTGGAAGCCGGGTACTCCCGTAAACTTTCAACAAAAATGGGCGTAGGCATTTCATTAAGGTACATTGGAAGTAAACTTGCTGATAACAGTGCCAACAGTAATTACAAAAGTGGCAACACAGTTGCTGCAGACATTTCTACTTTTTACATGAACAAAGGATGGAATTTTGGCGCAGCCATTACCAACCTTGGCGGTAAAATAAATTATGGTGGTGGAGACAGTTACATTCCTGCAAATCTTGCACTGGGTGCAGCTTACAACAAAAAATTTAACGAAGAAAATAAAATTTCATTTGCACTGGATGTAAATAAATTAATGGTGCCCACTCCTCCCGATCCCACTGATGCAGCTAAAGTAGCCGCTTACGAAAACAAAGGTGTTGTCAGCAGCTGGTTCAGTTCTTTTGGTGATGCACCCGGTGGATTCAGCGAAGAAATAAAAGAATTTCAGTTAGGCCTTGGTACAGAATATACCTATAAAGATCAATTTAGTTTACGTGCCGGTTATTTTACCGAAAACAAACTAAAAGGCAACAGAAATTATTTAACTGTTGGCGCAGGTGTACAATATAAAGTTGCAGGCTTAAATTTTTCTTACTTAGTTCCAACAGGTAATAACACTAACACCAATGCTTTAAAAAATACCATAAGGTTATCGCTGTTATTCGATTTTAATAATGCAACCTCATCTAAATAATAAAAACCTAAAATTAAAATAATGAAAAAAACATTTTTCAAAACAAAGCAACTGATACTGGTGCTTGCCTTGCTTACCGGCAGCATTGTAACAAATGCATCAAGCCACAGGGAAGCACCGTTAATTTCTAACGATCCCTTGTGTGATAATACAGATGTTTATGCATTCCGCAGTCCTGATGATCCAAATACAATTACCATCATCGCCAACTATATACCTTTTCAATTGCCCGAAGGCGGACCAAACTATTATACATTTGGTACCAACATCCGTTATGAAATTCATATAAAAAATAAAACAACAAGTGCAGCGGATGATATACTGTACCGTTTTACTTTTTCTCAAATCAATCAAGACCCTACAACGTTTTTCAATATTCGTTTAGGTGCCCAAAATATTAAAACAACTTACATCTGCGAAAAAAGTGTGAATGGTGGTGCATTTACAACCGTTGTTACTAACGGTGTTGTACCTCCTGCAAACATTGGCCCACGCTCTATTCAAAGTACACCGGTTGGTTTAGGCGCTGCCAGTTACGATGCGTTAATTACTGCAGCAATCACCACCGCTACAAGTGGCGAAAGAGTTTTTTGTGGTCCGGTTGATGATCCGTTTTTTGTGGATTTAGC
This sequence comes from Ferruginibacter sp., assembly GCF_031430955.1. Taxonomy (GTDB): domain Bacteria; phylum Bacteroidota; class Bacteroidia; order Chitinophagales; family Chitinophagaceae; genus Ferruginibacter. Next base: position 1,967 of record NZ_JANPCM010000430.1, on the reverse strand, counting down.
CGGTGCATTTGACGCTGGTAATTTTCGGCCCGAAGGCAATACTACCAATGCACCAAAAGATGGTTTAGCAAGATATAATGTACACAGTATTGCTTTAAAAATTCCTATTAATCTTTTGCAAAAAGATGGTAAAGCAGTATCGCAGGCTACAAATATTTTAGATGGCGATTTTGTAATCGGCGTATATGCAAGCGCAAGCAGACAGCAAATAAAAACAATTGGTGCCGGTGGTACAGTTGCTTATTCAGGTCCGTGGGTTCAGGTATCCCGTTTAGGTATGCCTTTAACTAATGAAGCAATTATTCCTGTAGGCATGAAAGATAAATGGAATGCTAATACACCTGCAACTGATTTACAATTTGCATCTTATTTTTCTAATCCTGAATTAGCATTGTATATGGACGATTCACAATTTGGTGGTGCCGTTCCTTCATTAAATGCATTAAGAATTCAAAATCACTCTTTAGGTGCTTATGATTTTAGAAATGGAAAAGCTGGTTTATATTCTTTAAAAGGTTCTGCTGCTGTAAAAGGTACCGCATTAGATGATGCTATTTTCGGAACAATATTGTTACCCGATAACAAAAGCCCGAGAGCAGTTGATATCTTACCAATTTTTTATACTGGTGTTCCAAACCTTGCGCCTTATCAGTTAGCAACAGGCAAAACTGGTGGCCCGCTTTCTCCAGGTAAACCTTTTATCAATAATTTTTTACCAACATTGGGTGATATGCTGCGTTTAAATATGGCAGTACCTCCCACTCCACGTAACGATCCTAAATTCAGCAGCCTTGGTATTGTAAATGCTGCAGTGTTAGGTCTTACTGATCCTGCATATAACGGCAGTACTTCAATTCAGTTTATTCCTAACATGGATGGTTTTCCTAATGGAAGAAGACTGGAAGATGATGTTACCACTATTGAACTGCAGGCAGTAGGCGGTGTTGCATTAGCGGCTATTGGTTTATGGTATGATGATTACAAATTAGATGGCAGCAGCCCGGTAACAACTAACCTTGTTAACGTGTTGAGTTTTTCTGCAGGGCCAACTAAAAACGATACCACATTTAAACCGGCATTTCCTTATGTGCAGGCACCATGGAGAGGATACGATTATACATTAAAAGCAAGGTTTTAAGAAAAACTATTAAATAATTATAAACACCAGATAATATGAAACAATATTTTAAAATACTTACTGCTCTGTTGCTTTGCACAACTGCATTTACAATGCATGCTTTAGCATCAAGCCACAGAGAAGCACCATTAATCAGCAACGATCCGCTGGCAGATAATACAGATTTATATGCCTTTCGCAGTCCCGCTGATTCAAGCAAAATAATTTTAATTGCCAACTATATTCCTTTTGAGCATCCGGCCGGCGGCCCCAACTGGTACACTTTTGGAGAAAACATCCGCTACGAAATTCATATAGATAATAACACCGCCACACCAGGTGATGATATTATTTACCGTTTTACTTTTACCCAGGTAAATGAAGATGGAACAACTTTCTTCAACATTCGTTTAGGTAAACAAAATTTAAAAACTACTTACCTGTGCGAAAGGAGTATTAACGGTGGCACATCATTTACATCTATAGTTACGGCTGGAGTGGTGCCGCCAAATAATATTGGCCCACGCTCTATTGAAGGTGGTGTGGGTTTAGGTGCAACAGATTATAATGCATTAATGACTGCAGCAATTGCTACAGCAACCAGCGGCGAAAAAGTTTTTTGCGGACCCGTTGATGATCCTTTCTTTGTTGACTTAGGCGGTATTTTTGACTTAGGTGATGCCCCTCGTCAAAATGGCGGTATCGTGCGTGACGGATTAGCCCGTCGTAACGTGCATTCTATTTGCTTGCAAATTGATATTTCAACTTTACAAAAAGATGGCAAAAATGCATCGCAAGCAGCCAATATTTTAGATGGCGATTTTGTGATTGGTGTTTGGGCAAGTGCCTC
>NZ_JANPCM010000429.1:0-10179 GCF_031430955.1 Ferruginibacter sp. | reverse complement strand
CGGGCACTCATAAAAACCTGTATCGGGCGGAGCCTGCCATGTATAAGGCCGTTGTGAATCCATAGTGTTAAACACTCCTTTAAATCTTTTTATTTCTACCGGTGCAGTGATGTTGGTAATATCAATAACCACCATATCATTATAATTATTGGCGTATAAATAATTCCCTTTAATAGATATATCAGTATTACCACCTAATTCAATAAATGCTACACGCTGTGCATTTGACGGAGAAGAATTATCAATAAGGTGTATGCCTTTACCAATATCGTTTTGAAAGATGGTATTACCGAACACATAAATTTTACCCGCTGCAATCATCGGCCGGGCTGTATTGTAAAATTTTACTTTTTTTACGGCGGTATCTGCGGCATATTTGGCTTTCCAACCCATTATTTTTTTAGAATAATCTCTGCTGTCGATAGCAGGTTTGTTGGTGCGCCAGTTACAGGAGACAAATAAAATGATACCCAAACTGTATAATAGCATCTTCATAATAAGCAGTTTTGCAGATATGACACTATATAAGTATAAAATGATGCCTGAATAAAAAACTTTAATAAATGAGGATGGGTTATTTAAAAATCACATACACCAACCAACTCATAAAATACGCCAGCCCTGTCATGTATACTAATTGTATTGCTGGCCATTTCCAGCTACGGGTTTCTCTTTTCACTACTGCAAGTGTACTCATGCATTGCATGGCCAGTACATAAAATATTAATAAAGATAAACCGGTGGCAAGATCGTACACCTTTGTGCCATCGGGCCTTACAGCCGCTGCCATTTTTTGTCGCAGGGTGCTGTTGTTGGTATCAGCATCTTCACCTACACTGTATAAAGTAGCCATAGTGCCCACAAAAACTTCACGTGCTGCAAAAGAAGTAATTAAAGCAATGCCAATTTTCCAATCGTAACCAAGGGGGCGAATGGCTGGCTCAATGGCTTTGCCCAATGTGCCGGCAAAAGAACTTTGTAATAATTCGGTTTTGCGTTGTTTGTTTAATTCTTTTGCCTGTGCAGGATTGGCAGCAATAAGCTGTTCGTATTTTTGAGTAACCGCCTGCATTTTTTGTTTGGGGCCGTAAGTACTTAATGCCCACAGCAACAAACTTATTACCATTATTACTTTACCGGCATCAAACACAAATATTTTTGCCTTCTCAATCATCGTGGTTAAAGCATTACGCCATCTTGGGCCACGGTACACCGGTAGTTCTAAAATAAAAAAGCTGCGTTCGGTGCTTTTTATAAACCACTTCATTACCCAGGCCACAATTAATGCCATTACAGTGCCTAATAAATACAGGCCCATCATTACCAAACCCTGTACACTTAAAAAACCAAAATATAGTTTTGAAGGAATGATCAATGCAATTAAAATGGTGTACACCGGCAACCTTGCACTGCAGCTCATAAGTGGTGTAATCATTATGGTAAGCAATCTTTCTTTTTTATTTTCAATATTACGGGCACTCATAATAGCCGGTACAGCGCAGGCAAAACCACTGATCATAGGCATTACGCTTTTACCATTAAGGCCCACTTTACGCATGAGCTTGTCTGTTAAAAAACTTATCCTTGCCATGTAACCGGTATCTTCCAATAGAGTAATCAGCCCAAATAAAATCATTATCTGCGGTACAAAAATTAATATGCCGCTAAGCCCGGCCAGCACACCATTAATTAATAAATCGCTCCACCATACCTGTGGTAAATTGTCTCCGAAAAAACCTCCCAATTTTCCAAACGTCCATTCAATAGCATCCATTGGGTATTGTGCCACCCAAAAAATACTTTGAAATAATAAAAACAACACCACAATTAAAATGATATAACCCCAGTGGCGGTGCAGCAAAATGTTATCCAGTTTTTCAGTTAACAATGCTTTTTGCAAAGGGTCGCTTTCTACCACGGTTTGCTGCATAATATGTTTTATGCGGCTGTAGCGTTGCATTATTTCTTCTGCCTGTGTTTTTGTAGGGTTAAATTTATTTTCTATTTCAATATTTTCTATTTGCGTTTGTGTTGCTTTATCCAGTAAAAAATTTTCGTGGTTAATTAAATAATGTACTGCCCTGTAATTACTAATGTGGGGGAAATGTTTTTTTAGTGCAGTAATAGGCGCACCTGCTATAGAATTAATATCTATAAAATCCCTTGGTGGTGCCTGATCTAGTTTTTCTGCAGCAAGTTCAATGGCTTTTTTAAGCGGCGCTATTCCTTTATTTTTCCTGGGATTTACAGGAATGATAGGAACACCTAATTCTCTTTCCAATCCCGGTATATCTATTTGTGTTCCTTTGCGTCCCGCCAAATCCATCATAGTAAGCGCCACTATTACCGGAATTTTTAAATCTATAATTTGAGAACAGAATAAAAGGTTACGCTTAAGGTTGCTTGCATCTGCAACCAACACCACCATATCCGGCTTTACATCTTCATCCTGGTTTAATAAAACTTTATAGGCCACCCACTCATCGGCCCGTTTAGGATACAAACTGTAAGTGCCGGGCAAATCAATAATGTTTGCGTCAAAGCCAATGGCAATATTGCTGTTGCCCGTTTTTTTATCTACTGTAACACCCGGGAAATTGCCCACTTTCTGGTTCAACCCGGTTAAGGAATTAAAAAGGGAACTTTTACCGCTGTTAGGATTACCTACTAATGCTATGTTTAATTTTTTTGTCAAAATTTATGTGGCACAAAAATAATGGCAATATATGGTTTGTGGTTACGAAATAGGAAACAAGGTTTTTAAACATAAGACTGGCTAAGGGGAAAAGAGTCTAAAGGAAAAATACTGTAATCCCTTTTTCCTTCTTTTCTCTTTTAACCTCTTAACCAAATAAACAATCATTAACAAAGAGTTTAAATTTTTGGCATAATATTTAATTATTTACTCATTAGCTGAATTACCTTTGTTCCACCTCAATAAACAACTTTTATGAAATATTTTCTTTGCCTTGCTGTACTTACTTCTCAATTTGCTGTTGCCCAAAAAATAAAAAAAGCCGATAAAATTATTTTAACTAATCTTCAAACACATATTGCTTACTTAGCAGATGATAAATTAGAAGGCAGAAGAACCGGTACCACAGGCGAAAAATTAGCGTATGAATACATAAGCACAGAGTTTACCAAAAGCGGATTAACCGCTAAAGGCGATAATGGCAGTTTTATCCAGGCTTTTGAAGTAAATGAAGGCCTGCAGATAAACCCTTCTACACATTTATTTATTAATGGGTTTGATTTAGAGCTGGAGAAAGAATATTTTCCTTTTATATTTTCTGCCAATGAATCGGTAGAGGCAGCTCCGTCAATAGCTTTAAGAGAAAGCGGTACCGTTTGGTTTTGGGATATTAAAGATAAGCTGGAAGAAAATAAAGATAATCCTCATTTTGATTTAACCGATGCCATAAAAACAAAAGCAAATGATGTTGCTGCAAAAGGGGCAACGGGTTTAATTATTTACAATACTTCCGGCATTAAAGATGAATTAAAGTTTGAACCAAAAGCTAAAAGCGAAAGAGTAAAGATTCCGGTGCTGTATGTTACTGAAAGCATAAAGAAAAAATATTTGTATGATGAAACTGCCACGCTGGATATAAAATTAAAAGTTGACATTGGTGATAAAACAAGGGCCGGCCATAATGTAATTGGTTTTATAGATAATGGTGCCGCCAACACCATTATACTGGGTGCACATTACGATCATTTGGGTTATGGCGAAGATCATAACTCTTTATTTACAGGAACAAAACCCCAAATACATAACGGTGCCGATGACAATGCAAGTGGTACAGCGGCATTAATTGAAATAAGTAAATTATTAAGAGCATCAAAACTTAAAAACAATAATTATTTATTTGTTTCTTTTTCAGGAGAAGAGTTGGGTTTATTTGGCAGCAAATATTTTACCGAGCATTCGCCAGTAAATTTAAGCAGTGCCAATTATATGATAAATATGGATATGGTAGGCCGGTTAAACGACAGCACCCATGGCCTTAGTATTGGTGGCTATGGTACCTCACCTGTGTGGGGACAATTGCTTACCAATAAAGATAAATTCTTTACCATAAAATTCGACAGCAGCGGCAGCGGCCCCAGCGATCATACTTCTTTTTACAGAAAAGATATTCCCGTGTTATTTTTCTTTACCGGTGTACACAGCGATTATCATAAACCAACCGATGATGCAGATAAAATAAATTACAATGGTGAGCTGATGGTGGTAAAATATATTTATACTGTTATTGAAGCTGCCAATAAAAAAGGTAAACTTTCTTTTAGTAAAACAAGAGAAATCCAATCGATGGGCAAAAGCAGTTTTAAAGTTACATTAGGCATAATGCCCGATTACACCTACATCGGCAGCGGTGTAAGGGTTGATGGTGTTAGCGAGGGTAAGACTGCACAAAAAGTTGGTATTAAAGCAGGTGATGTAATTACGCAATTAGGCGATATAAAATTTACCGATGTACAAAGTTATATGGGTGCATTGGGGAAATTTAATAAGGGTGATGCAACAAAAGTAAAAGTGAAAAGAGGGAATGAGGAGCTGATGTTTGATATTGTATTTTAATTGGTTAACTTTAAGTTATGGAAACACTCATTGTAAAAATAAAAAAACAAAATAAAGCAGCCTTTACCAAAGAGCTTTTAAAGTCGTTTGCTTTTTTAGAAGTAAGAGAAGAAAAAAATATTTTACCGAAGTCTGGAATGAGTAAAAAAAGAAAAGCGGCTTTATCGCAAGGCTTCAAAGAAATGAAACTTGTAGAGCAGGGAAAATTGAAAGCAAAATCGGGTGCAGATTTATTAAAAGAATTAAAAAATGGCAAAAATTAATATCGTTGCACTTCCACAGTTTCAAAAAGAAATAAAACAATTAAGCAAAAAATATATTTCTCTCCCCAATGATTTTGAAGACTTGCTCGTAGCATTAGAAAAAAATCCCGCCACAGGCGAATCTCTTGGTAATAATTGCTACAAAATAAGAATGAAAATCGATTCTAAACATTCTGGAAAAAGTGGTGGTGCAAGAGTAATTACTTGTGTAAAAATTATTGATTCCAAAATTTATCTGATTTCAATTTATGATAAAGCAGACAGAGAAACAATAACTAAAAAAGAAATTGAAGCTGTTTTAAAAAGTAATGGTATAGTATAAATGAAACTTAAAATAGACAACGAAACTTTAGCGCAGGAGTTTTTTGAAGATGCCCTGTTATTAGGTATTGTTGCGCCTGTTAAAGATTACCAGTTTACCTGGCAGCTAAATCAAATACTGGGTTTTAATTTCAGGGTGAATAACGATTTTGAAATACAGCTTACCAAAAAACAACGCAAATATTTTTTTTCTATTTACGAATATGCAGTGCCTTCTACCTGCCTGGTACATTATTTATACAACAACCAGTTTGATGGAGAATATTTGTTGCCCGAATTTAAGCACCTCGATTTTTTGTGGCTGATAAAAGGCGAAACGGTAAGTTCAGAAGAATTGAAATCATTAATGCAATCCATTAAATCGTTACCTGGTGTGCAACTGGTGAACGAAATGACGAATGAAAAAATTAAACACAAGCAGCACCTTATTTTTTAATGAATAATTAATTATAAATTACTTACTATGTGGACAGAAAAAAACAACACCCTCTATAAAAAATTTGAATTCAAAAATTTTTCTGAGGCATTTGCTTTTATGACAAGGGTTGCCATTGAAGCAGAAAAAATGGACCATCACCCTTTATGGACTAATGTGTACAATAAAGTAGAAATTTGGTTAAGCACACATGATGCTGGTGATATTGTTACTGATAAAGATAAAAAGCTGGCGAAAAAAATTGATGCTTTGCAGCCAAGTATCAGCTAAAGAGAAATAAGAAAATTTTTAAGATATTATATTTACTATTTTTTCTTCTTTAGCAACCATACTTCCAATTGCCATTGTAAACTTTTCCAGTCCATTTTTTTCCAAAATATCTTTTACCTCATCAACAGCATTTATATCAACAGCAATTAATAAACCGCCGCTGGTTTGCGGATCGGCAAGTATTGCTTTTTGATAATCGGTTATATCGCCGATCTTTTCTCCATAACTGTCCCAGTTTCTGTTGGTGCCGCCGGGTACACTTTTTTGATCTACATAACTTTTTATATCTCTAATTATAACCGGTACTTTTTCAAAATCAATAACGGCACTTAAGCCGCTGCCTTCAGCCATTTCAACTAAATGACCTAATAAGCCAAAACCGGTAACATCCGTCATTGCAGTAACGCCTTGTATTTTTCCCAAAGCTTCACCTACTTTATTCAGCTGCATCATTTGTTTTGCGGCTATACCCACATGCTCGTCTTTTAAAATACCTTTTTTTTCTGCTGTAGTTAAAATACCCACGCCTAAGGGCTTGGTTAAAAACAACACATTACCTTCTTTTGCTACGTTGTTTTGTTTAATATTTTCTATTGGCACCAATCCATTTACTGCTAAACCAAAAATGGGTTCAGGACTGTCGATGCTGTGGCCTCCTGCTAATGAAATACCGGCTTCTTTACAAATACTTCTGCTGCCATCAATTACTTTTTGTGCAACAGCCGGTGGTAAAATATTTATGGGCCACCCTAAAATAGCAATCGCTAAAATGGGTTTTCCTCCCATAGCATATACATCACTGATAGCATTAGCCGAAGCTATTCTTCCAAACTCATAAGGATCATCTACAATCGGCATAAAAAAATCGGTGGTGGAAATTAAGGCCATGCCATTATCTAAATTATACACTGCTGCATCATCTTTACTGTGATTGCCTACAATTAATTTATCATTGTCGGGCATGGTGAAATTACTGCTAAGAATTTCATCCAGAATTTTGGGAGCAATTTTACAGCCGCAGCCGGCGCCATGAGAATATTGGGTAAGCCGGGCCTCCCCAAACCCCTCCTGAAGAGGGGCTTTTGCATCTTGAGATTTTGAACCACTTTTATTCATAAGTTAGTCTGTATTAATTTTTTTCTTCGCTCCTGTCTTCTACTTATTTCCCCCTTCGGGGGAGTTAGAGGGGGCTTTTTCTTCTCCTAAAAACAATCGCTGAACTTTTTTGCATATCGCCGCTAAACCTTATTTCGTAGCGGTCTTTACCATCGTACACAATCAACAAACCGGTATTGGGTGGCAGGCTGCCTAAAGATTCGGCATACATTACCAGTTGAATACTGTCGCCGGCTTCTTTAGTATCAATAGTTTTTTTAACCGCATTGGTACTTAAACCAACCCTGGGCATAATTACAACACCATTCATTATTACACTTACGGTATCACCATCTACTTCACCATTATCATACAATGTTAATTGTAAACTGTCCGATTTAAAATATAAAGCCTGTATATTTTCAATTTTTCGTTTGCCCATATCTGTTGCTGCTGTGGGATAAGTTGGAGCAACAATTTTAACAGGCGCTGGTGTTACAACAACAGGTGTTACAACTTTTGGTGGATCTGTTTTTGCAACAATAATTTCTGTTGGTTTTGCAGGCGCAGGTTTAACAACAACAGGTTCAGGTTTTTTAACAACCGGTGCAGGTTTTGCAATTACTGTTTCTGCAGGTTTTACCGGTATGGTTTTTACAACAACAGGCTCATTTGGTTTTGTTGATACCGGTTTAGTAATTATTGGTTCTGCAGGTTTGGGTGTTTCAATTTTTACAATGGCAGGTTCTTTTACAACCGGCGCAGTGGTTGGTTTTATTTTATTATCGGGTTCTTGTTTTTTTGCTGCAAACACAATTAATTTTTCTTCCTCGTCTGATGCTATCGGTTTTAACACCGCAATAGTTTCAGATGAAGGTGGTGTACTTTCTTCCTTTAAAAAAGATAAGTTTTTAGCAAGATTAAGTTCCTGCAAATGTGGTACTAAAGCACTCTGGCTGTAATCTTTTTTTCTTTCTACATGTACATAACCGGTAAGCGGCCTGTAATCTCTTGTTCGGTTAGTGGCGTAGAGTCCGCTTAATATCATCACTGTATCTTTTATTTGCAATATGAGAGTATTTTTTTGGTGTACGCCTTTTGCCGGAGCTATAGGATAATTGTGTACAATTAAATCCGATTCTTCTGTAATAATATCATCGCCATCTCTTTTAATTTTTAATTTTTTTACGCCGTGGTATTCTTTATCATTTAAAATAAAATAGGTGTGAGAATAACCAAACAATTTTCCTTTTTCACGGCTTATGGCAATTTCGTAACGGTAATTTTGTTGAGTGGTATCATTATACATAAACCCTTTCCACAAGCCTGTAATATCTTTTTCTTCGGTTGATTGTGCCAAAAGCGACAGTGGCAAAAGCAGTATAATTATTAGTTTTAAGCTGTTACGGTATTGCATGATAATAGATTTTGTGTATTAACCGATGTATCAACGCCTGAGCAGGGTATTTTATTTAATAATGATGAAAGATTTTCCCTGTTCTGTAAACCTTTTAAATAATATTTATCGTAATAGGTTAATAAAATCCTGAAACATTCTTTGTGATTATTTTCTAATAAATAATTAACGGCGTTTTTTGTGTCTAATCCGCCTAATCTTTTTTGTATGCGGATGATGGCATTCACTAATTTTTCTTTTTCAAATTTGCCATATTCTTCCGTCAAATAATTCAACCTTTCTTCAAAAGGGATATCCAAAAAATATACCGGGCTTTTACGCATGGTGTACCAAAGCGGCATGGGTATTTGCAGGTTGCCAATGCGCTGGCTTTCGTCTTCGATATAAGCCCCCTCCAAACCTCCCCCGGAAGGGGAGGCTTTTAAATACTCTGATATTTCTGAAAGTTTTTCTGCTAACAAATTTTCAAACATTTCCTGCTTTGGCTGTGGCGCTTCTCCTAATGCGCCAAATGCCGAGCCTTTATGATTGGCTAATGCTTCTAAATCAATTGTTGATTTATTTTGCTTAGACATTTCATTTAACACTAAAGTTTTTCCACTGCCGGTATAACCACCAATTATTTTAAATGGATATTCTTTTTCAAATTGTGCCTGCACCCATTTACGGTAAGCTTTATAACCACCAGCTAAAGTATATACTTTAAACCCGTATAAATCTAACAACCATGCCACACCTGCGCTACGCATGCCGCCACGCCAGCAATGCACCAATAGGCAATTGGCAACAGGCAATGTATCTTCTTGTTTAGTTGCCTTTCGCTTTTTGTTTATTGATAATTGCATATTGCCAATTATACTTTCTACCATTTCCACCATAGTTTTCATCTTCAATCCAAAATAATCGAGGCCAATTTTAATGGCTTCTTGTTTACTTTGCTGTTTGTATGCAGTGCCTACAACTTTTCTTTCTTCATCAGTAAATAAAGGCAAACTTACTGCGCCTGGCATGTGAGCATGAGTATATTCGCCGGGGCTGCGTACATCTAAAACAGGATGCTGCTTTGCAAGCTGCAAAAATTCTTCTATGGTTATTTTTTGTATGGGCATTTATAAAACACTAAGTTACGCAAACTAGAAAGTAATGCACGTTATTGCTATTTTAAAAAGATTAGAGGGTGTTATTTTATATCCAAATAAAATGAAGTCATTAAGCCATTGCTTTTAATTGATAATTTATCAGCGGCATTTTTATAAGAATAAATAAAATCCTGAAAAGAATGCAGCCCAACATCAAAGGAAAGTTTTTTTGTAAGTTGAGTTTTGAACCCCATTTTTGCAACTGCACCAATATTTAAACCAAGGTTATTTTTTTTGAAGCTGCTGCTTTTAGATTCATCCTTATTATAAAAATAATAAGCAGGTGCTAAGCCAAAATCTAAAAAACAATGTGATCGTTTACTGAGTATATAATACCTTTTTAGTGTTACGGGTATTAAAGCAAAATAATTATTACTAAAAACTGAACTGTTTAAAGTGTCAGAGTGATAATTATATTTTAAAGAAGTTAGTTCAATACCAAAAGTAATATACCAGCTTTCTTTAAGATTTTTTTCTATTATAAATTCTTGTCCGGTAGATAACATTATTTTCTTTACGCCATCTTTTTTACCAACAGAATAGCCATAATACCCGCCGGTTTTAAATATCACTTCAGAAAAAGACTGGCTAAAACAAAAATTTTGTACCAGCAAAAAGCAAATTAATATCCCGGCTTTGTTTATTAGCAT
>NZ_JANPCM010000428.1:0-3251 GCF_031430955.1 Ferruginibacter sp. | reverse complement strand
GCAGAGTGATTCGCTAAAATTTATTGGCAAAAGCGGTGTTACTTATGGCTGGCAAAAAACTTTGGAGAATTATAAAAAAAATTATCCTGATACTGCCGCTATGGGTAAATTAGATTTTAATATTGTAGAAGTAAAAAGATTATCGGTGCTGTATTTCTTTGTGGTGGGCAAATGGCATTTAACCCGTAGCATTGGCGATGTGGGCGGCCACTTTACTTTATTATTTAAAAAGATAAAAAACAAATGGGTGATTGTGGTGGATCATAGCAGTTGATTGGTTTACGGGTTAATTAGTGGCGTAATTTATAAATTTAATCAACTGATCAACAAATTAACCAATTAACCAGCTCACGGATACTTTGCAAGTTTTACAAATAAATATTTACTGCATAAAAAGTAGGATGCAGTAAGGCCCAGTAATGATGCGGTTATATCACTGTAATCGAATGTGCGGCCAAAAACAGGAATCAACTGTAATACTTCATTAATTATCAACAAGCAAAAACATACAACACAAAACCATTTTAACTGTTTATCAGAATGAAGATTAATATATTTACTTAACAACCAGTAACAGCCAAACGGTAATAAAAAAGAGCCAAGCAAATTAGGCGCAATACCCAGTAAAAATGTTGTGGGTTGGTTAAAATTAAAATAAGGCCTGATACCCCATTTAATTCCTTCAATTATTACTGCACCTGTAAGTAAAGTGTATTTGCAAAAAATTTTAAGCTGCATACCGGTTGGGTTTAATGCTTAAAAGTAATACAATATTATAATAAGGGAATACCAGTAAAAGGGTATTGTGCATAAGGAAAGTTATATTGTAAAGCTACACCCTCCATTTGCGGCGCAGATAAATAATCATCATTATTAAACTAACGGTTGATAAAAAATAAAAAAGATAGTTTGTCCAGTTAGGGCGAATTTCAAAAAAAGCAAAGTCTTTGTAAAAGCCAAAAAAAACATTAGCCATCATCCATAGCAATACTATTGCAATGGTATTAAGTATCCTTACTAAAAAATCTCTTGTATCATCTTCCATTCCCATAAAGCCCCCATCCCCTAAAGGGGGGTTGTGAGGTTTTATAAAAGTAGTAAAATAGATGATGCTAAATTATTTTATCAGTAGCTTTTTAAAATCGGTACTGTCGCCGTTAAACACATTAAAGTCAACATAAGCATCAATGCCGTTTACCCTGCCTGTTTCGTTGTGTTGCCAAAAAAGCCATTCCCGTTTTATACGTGGCTTATCTTTTACTAAATAATGCGCCACCCAAATAGGGTAATCATCAAACTTGCCGGCTAAAAAATTTTGGTAAAAATCTACATTGGTATAGATGATGGGTTTTACTTTGTATTGTTTTTCTATTATCTGCAACCAATCTTTGGTGCGTTGCTGAATACCTGTTACAGATGCACCGTAAGTTTGTTCAATATCCAGTACAGGTGGCATATCGCCTTTTGTGAGTGTAACAGTTTGTATAAAATTTTCGGCCTGTGCTTTACCACTTTTGCTGGCAATAAAAAAATGATAGGCGCCACGGGTAATTTTTGCTTCCCCTGCTTTAAACCAGTTTCTTCTAAATGTACCATCTACATTGCCCAACCCCTCGGTAGCTTTCATAAAAGCAAAACCAATTTTAATGTTTTTATCCTGCATGTCTCTTACAGCTTCCCAGTCAATGGCAGCCTGGTAGCGGCTTACATCAATACCATGTATTTGATAACTTACAGGAATTGGAATACCAAAGGCGGCGTAACGCACAAACTTTGGTTTGTTAAGAAAATAAGTAATTAAATAAATTGCTAACGCTGCAGCTGCCAGGTAAATAATTGATACGGTAATAACTTTAAAAGCGGTTGTCTTTTTTTTTGCCACGGTTGGTTAATTGCGGCAAAGTACAGCAATGTTTATCAATAAAGAAAATTGTTTTACATCAGATAGAAGAGATTAACACAAATTATATTTTTCCAGAAAAATTTCTTGCTTAATTATTCAATCTTACTTAATCAATTTTTTTAGATACTTAAAATTGTTACCGCTTATTATCTGCAAATTGTATTCGCCTGCAGGTAAATGCTGCGATGGTACGTCAAGATATTCTGATCCGTTTACCAGGGTTATATTTTTTGTATAAACCAACTGGCCTATAGCGTTATACAATTTAACTGTTGCAGTTGAGGAAGTAAAATTTCTTAAATAAATATAAAACTGGTTTTTTATGGGGTTTGGAAATATTTGAACCACATTTTGTCCGCTTATAATGTCAGCTACTTTTGATGTGGTATTATTTCTGGATAATAACCAGTATTCGGGATCTATTAAAACAGTATCGGCAACAAATCCTAAATTACTCATAAATATTTCTCCATTAGTTTTATTATCCACCACAATTGTTTTTTCCTGTGTGGCATTTTTAAATTTTAATGCTACAGGCATTTCAAAAAAGTTTACAGAAGCATGCGATGTGGTTTGGTTCATTTTTATTTTTACAGTACTGCTGCCAACAGGGGTCCACTCCACATTATAAGAGGGATAACCCTGGCCGGTAAACCAATCTTTAAAAAATTCGGTAAGGTCTTGATTACTTTCCTGCTCCAAATGTTTTTTTAAATCAGCTGTTTTTGCAAAACCATACATTACTTTAGGGTCTTTTTGATAATTTCTTATGGCTCGGAAAAAAGTTGAATCTCCCAACTTCCATCTCAACATATATAACAGATAAGAGCCTTTACCATAAGATAGCCTGCTGTCAAAAATTCTGCCTACGTTGGTAGTATCATCAACTTTTACTGAGCCCCCGGGTTTAGAAGTGATATATTCAACATCATCTTTCCTTAACGATAGCCTGTACTGCGGATAAAATTTTTCAAAATATAAGGCGCTGCTCTGGGTTGCAAATCCTTCATTCAGCCATATATCTTCCCAGCTGCCGCAGGTAATTTTATCGCCAAACCATTGGTGTGCCAGTTCATGTACAATAAGATAATTTACTATTGAAACTATAAATGATGCGGTTTGATGTTCCATACCACCGCCCCAGCCAAATTGCACATGGCCATATTTCTCTTTAATAAAAGGGTATTCGCCAAAAAGACTTTGATAATATTGCAAAGCATCCAGTACAACCTGTGTGCCATTTTGAAATGATGTAAGACTTTCGGGATAACAATAGGTTTGCATGGGCAACGATACATTACCTAACTGCACGGCATTATTAAACACCACATAATTGGTAACCGCAAAA
>NZ_JANPCM010000427.1:0-2720 GCF_031430955.1 Ferruginibacter sp. | reverse complement strand
CCCTAAACATCTAAACTTTCTAAACTTTTTAAGCTACTAACAGCCTTTGCAGCTATCCATCCAGTAGTCCATGCGTTTTGAAAATTAAAGCCCCCGGTAATACCATCGGCATTAATTACTTCGCCGGCAAAAAATAAGCCTGGTATTATTTTACTTTGCATCGTATTAAAATCAATTTCATTTAATTGAATGCCGCCTGATGTTACAAACTCTTCTTTAAAAGTTGTTTTACCTTTTACATCAAACTCCTGTGTACATAAATTTTTAATTAATTTATTTTGATCTTTAGCCGGTAAATCTGCCCAGCGTAAATCTTCATTTACGCCTGATTGCTGCAGTAAATATTCCCACAGGCGACCGGGTAACGCAAAAGGATTTCGATTAATAATTTTTTGAGTGGCAATACTAAACCGAAGTTGCTGCATTTTTTCCCTAAGTGAATTTTCATTAAACTCCGGTATCCAGTTTATACTAATTTTAAATGAATAATTTTTTGTTTGAAGTTCTCTTGCACCCCAGGCTGATAATTTTAAAATCGCAGGACCACTCATACCCCAATGTGTAATTAATAACGGCCCCTGCTCCACAAGTTTAGAACCCACAATTTTCACCGTAACATTTTCTACCGTTACACCCATTAAAGCCGTGATACTGTTACCCGGCATGTTAAAAGTAAATAAAGATGGTACTGGCTCTTCAATTGTATGTGCTAATTTTTTTAACCACTCAAACTGAATGTTTTTAGGGTAACCGCCACTGGCAATACAAACAAAATCGGTGTTTAAAATTTTATTACTGTCAAGATGAACAGTGAATCGCTCAGTTGCAAATTGCTCATTGCTTATTGTCAATTCTTTTACTTCTGCATTCATTAGTATTTCAACGCCATACTTATTTGTTTCCTTCATCAGGCAATCGATAATTGTTTGAGAAGAATTAGTAACCGGAAACATTCTTCCGTCAGCTTCAGTTTTTAACTCCACTCCTCTTTGCTTAAACCATTCAATAGTATCTGTTGTAAAAAAATGGTGAAAGGCCTTTTTTAAAAATGTATTGCCCCGTGGATATTTTTTTATCATTTCTGCAATACTGAAACAGGCATGGGTAACATTACACCTGCCACCACCACTTACTTTTACTTTGCTTAATAATTTATTAGATTTTTCTACGATAGTAACTTCCAGTGCAGGATTCATTCTTGCAGCATTAACAGCACAAAAAAAACCAGCCGCTCCCCCCCCAATAACCACAAGTCGTTTCTTTTTCATTTTCTATTTTGTATCTTGACAATTAAATGCAAATTAACGCTTAACTCTTTATTATAGTATGGCCAGTTCCATTACAAAAAAACAACTTAAACAAATGCCGGTAATCCCTTACGACAAAGTAAGGGATCATATTAAAACAGGCAATATTTTTTTCAGCAGCGGCAGTTATGCTTTTTCAGGAGTTATTCAAAAACTTACAAAAAGCACCTGGAGCCATGTTGCAGTAGTTTATAAAGACGAAGAGCTGGGCAGGGTTATGGTTTTAGAAGCTGAACCTTCTGTTGGCATAAGATTAATTCCGGTGTCGAAATATTTGCGTAATTATAAAGATAAAAACCGGCCATACAAAGGGCAGATAGCTATTGCCAAACTAAATATTGATGTGGAGAAAGAAAAATTAAACCGTGGTATTAGTTTTGGCCTGGATGAGTTAGCAAGGCCTTACGACAATTTTGAAATTGTAAGAATAATGGTGCGTATTTTATTTCACATCAGCCGCAGAGAAAAAAACAGAAATTATATTTGCAGCGAACTGGTGAGAGACGTTTTTGCAAAGTCGGGCATAATTATACAATATAAAGACACATACATTAGTCCGGATAACATCTGGAGCGACGAAAGAGTGGAATTAAAATACAGAATTTTATAATTGCCACTTGCTGACTTTACTATAAAAAAATCTGCCAAGTAAATACCTGCCGGATTTTTTTATGAACCATTATTTTTTTACAAAATCTGTTTCAACTCAATAGAGAAATCTAATTTCATTTTTAAGATAATAGGTTTTTTAGGATTATCATTAATCCATAACTCCTGCGAATCATCACCGGATTTTGAAACTATATGCAAACATTTTATGTATTTAGTTTGGCCTTCTACCTGTACTGCATAAAGTATTGAAGGAGTAAAAATAAAATCCACATTTTATAAAATTAATAATCGGCGCAGAGATTGGAGTTGGCTTTTTCGGCAGCTTCTATTTCGGTAAATGAAGACAAAATATCGGCCTTGCCCCGTTGTATGCAAATGGTATGTTCGTAATGAGCGGCAGCTTTACCGTCTTCAGTTTTTATAGTCCATCCGTCTTTATCGTGGTACACATTTTTTGTTCCAAGGTTTATCATTGGCTCAATGGCAATCACCATTCCTTCTTTCAATTTTTGAAGTGTTCCTCTCTTTCCATAATTGGGTACCTGCGGTTCTTCATGCAGTTTTCTGCCCAAGCCATGGCCCACTAATTCTCTCACTACTCCATAACCATGCTCTTTTTCGGTATATTGCTGTACGGCATAAGCGATATCTCCAACACGGTTGCCATGAATGGCTTTTTCAATTCCTTTGTATAAAGATTCTTTTGTAACCCTTAATAATTGTTTTAGTTCAGCACTAATTTCTCCAACTGCAAATGTGTAAGCACTGTCGCCATGAAAACCATTTTTAAACGCCCCTACA
>NZ_JANPCM010000426.1:0-3234 GCF_031430955.1 Ferruginibacter sp. | reverse complement strand
GTCGTCGTTCCTGAGCCATCCATCCCTTCGATTACAAAAAAACGACCCTTCATTACCACTCCTATTAATGTGGTTTCAAAATAGTATGATTTTTCCTTGTGGTGATGCTCTGATAAACAGCAACCAAAGAATTATTACTTATTTTGATAAAAATATTAAAGAGCGCCAGTACGATGGCGAAACCTGGAAGGTAATTGCTGATGAAATTATTAACCACCTGCCGCAAAATGTTTTTATAAGTTTTGATATTGATGGGTTAGATCCAAAACTTTGTCCGCATACAGGTACGCCGGTGCAGGGCGGCTTTGAAACCGAACAAATTTTTTACCTGTTTAAAAAAGTAATACAAAGTGGCAGAAAATTAGTTGGGTTCGATTTAGTGGAAGTAGGCGTAAGCCATAGCGAGTACGATGAAAATGTGGGTGCCAGGTGTTTGTTTAAGCTTTGTAATATGATGGTGGCTGCTAATAGTTAATTGGTTAATTAGTGAAAATACAATTCAGTTTTTAGCAGACCTTTTGGTATAATAAATCTACATGCTTTATTAATGGATCAGTTTGTGTTTACATTAAAAGATAATAATCAAAAGGCTTTCAATTCTTTTTTTTGGTTTTTGTTTTTTTTGCATCTTATTGCAGCGGCTGTCATAGCTGTTAATCCTTCAAATAATTATCAAAAAAATACTGCAGCACTTTCCATTGCTGTATTCCTGGTTGTTACAGCAGTTTTTTATCTGCTTAAAAATAAATTCAAACAAAAGAATTACCAGCTTGTATTATTTGTAGTGATGGGTTTATTTTGGTTAGCACTTGCCGCATGGCTACCTGCCGTAATTGTTACCATCGCCATTATTTTTGCATTCTTCATTTTACAAAAGAGAAGTAGTGCAATTTTTTCTACAGAAAATATCATCATCACCAGATCTTTATTTAAAAAAACATATAGCTGGGCAGCTGTACAAAATGCAGTTTTAAAAGATAATTTACTATCTGTAGATTTTAAAAACAATCATTTATTGCAGGTGGAATTAGCAGCAGATAACATTCCCATTGATGAAAATAGTTTCAATCAATTTTGTAAGCTGCAACTGTTAACCCCTAATTCCTAATATCAAATTACTAATTCCTGAATTTTCTTTATGGAATTTTTAATCCACCGCATCTCAGCAAAAAACTTACTGTTATGCCAACCCAATACTCCCTTCAAATTGTACACCCGGCCTTTGAGTTATTAAAACGGTCAGCCCGGGTACTTCACTTTATAGCAGCTTCAATAATTTTAATTAATGGCTTGCATTTACTGCAGGTGCATCACGGCAATAAACTGCTGTGCTATACCCAAATGATTATTGCGGTGGATATTTTTCTGCTGGTATTTTTGGGAGGGGTTTTACTGATTGAAGCGCCAAAGTTAAACCTCATCTTCCGCATGATTGAAGTGTTGACGCTTTTTGGAATTTCGCTAACCCTGCTATCCGACGGGCATAACTGGTTGGGTATGGTGCATTTACTGGTATCTGCAGGGTATTTATTTTTATTTTACCGGGAGTGGAGGGTCATCCGTTCCGAAGCCGTGGATATCAAGCAAACCGGCATTACCGTACCCAATTTTGTTAAAGATGCAGAAATAAGCTGGAACGAAATAAAAACCATCATCCCAAAATATCATAGTATTATCATCGAAACCCTCCTGAATAAAAAGATTGAATTCAACCTGCGTAGAAATTTAAAAATTGATGAGTTGGAGCAAATTGACGATTTTTGCCGTAAACATATGGTTGGTCGTTGATGGTGGTTCGTTGATCGATGTTCGATTTCGAATCCAGCATCCGAACAACTAACAACGATCAACAATGAATTTAACTACCAGCCCTTACATTTTATACTCCGATGGCGAAGGAAATATTTTTGAAGACACTTCTCTTTATGTAACTGGCCGCAGTGGCTGGGATGCAATGCCCGTTGCCACAGAAGACTGGATTGAATTGCCCGCTGGCGGTAACTTATACGAATTACCCGGTCGCCGGGGCATTGGTATTGATGTGCAAACCGGCGACATGCGTTTGTGCGACAAAGGCTGGGCTGTTGCCGCATTTATTCCGCCTGCACATACGGGTTTATACATGGCCGCATACGAAACTGCAAAAGATGCACCTACACTTCCTTTATTTTGTTACACTGCAGCAGGTTGGCTGAATGAAAAATTTTACGTGCCTGCAGTGCGTATTGAAAAAGATGTGCGCCAGGAAAGCGAAGGGTATAATGATGACCTGATAAATAAAGGCGCCGAACATTTACTGCAAACTTATCCGCACAACCGTTTAGTAAAACATTTAATGGAGAATTGCTGTATGACGTACACTTGCCCGGCTGCAAGAAATTTATCATTGGGCAGATGGGAATGCCCGGTGCCGGTGTCGCCTGCATGTAACGCTAATTGCATTGGTTGCATCAGTTTTCAACCGGTAGAAGAAACTATCATCAGTACACAAGACCGTTTAACTTTTAAACCCACCGCCGAAGAAATTACAGAGTTCACCGTGCCGCATTTAGAAACTGCACCTTTTCCCTTAATAAGTTTTGGCCAGGGTTGCGAAGGTGAACCATTGCTGATGTGGGAAACGATAAGAGAAGCCATTATTGAAATTAGAAAGCATACTGAAAAAGGCAGCATTAATATTAATACCAACGGCAGTAAACCCGATGCCGTAAAAGCTTTATGCGAAGCAGGTTTAAACAGCATGAGGGTGAGTACCAACAGTGCAAGAGAAAAAATTTATACGCCGTATTACCGCCCCAATAATTATGTGTTTGAAGATTTGATAGAGAGTTTGAAAATTGTACGCAGCTATGGTGGCTGGACGAGTATTAATTATTTTGTTTTTCCCGGCATGACGGACAGCATTGAAGAATATGAAGCCTTACGCAAATTGATAAAAGAAACTGACCTGTGCATGATACAATGGCGCAATTTTAATATTGACCCCGATTGGTACCTCGGCAAAATTGGCGTTACCGAAACAGGGGAGTGCATGGGTGTAAAGCAAATGATGGAATTGATAAGAGAAGAATTTCCCAATTTAAAGTTTGGCTATTTTAACCCTTCGATAGAAAGGATAAAAGGAAATTTTGAAATGGATTATGCACATTGATTTTTTTTGAGCCAGGCTTTGGTAATGCTATTTAACTTCATTGGAGTCGCACTATTGTGCATTTAATCTTTATTGAGCTTTTT
>NZ_JANPCM010000425.1:0-1557 GCF_031430955.1 Ferruginibacter sp. | reverse complement strand
ATCTCCACCAAACATTCCGCTCAATTTATCTTTTACATTGTCAAAAACATCTTCAGCTTTATCGGCTGCATTTTTTGCAAAGGCTTCAATTTTTTCGCCAGCCTGGCCGGGTATTACATCACTAATTTTATCCATCATGCTCGGTGCTTCTGCAGCGGGTGCAGCTGCGGCAACGCTTTCAGGAGTAGCAGCAAACATATTGTCAACAGCACCACCCAGCATGGGAAATTTTTCTTTTACAAACTCTTTAATGGTTTCAAGGCTTTTAGCAGCCTGCTCCGTAGTAATACCAGCTTTAGCGGTAAGGCGGTTAATTAATTCCTGCATAATTTTTGGTTTTAAATTTTGATGTACAAAGATGATGTGTTTTTTAATAAATTAGTTGCACCACAAGTAAAGCTAATGTTAAATAGATTACGGACGATAGACCAAAGACCACAGATTGCTATGAGAGGTTAGCGGTTATAACAAAAAGGAGTAGATATTCAGGCTCCAAATCCGTCGTCTGTGGTCCGTCGGCTATTCTGTATCATACCTGTCCACCCTTTCAATGCCCGGCAGTGCCACTAATCGCTCTACTAATTCATCCAGCTCATCTTTATCATGCACAAATATTTTTATGTTGCCTTTAAATATGCCTTCGGCAGCCTCAATGGTCATTGCCGAAATATTAAATTTCATTTCGCCACTGATGAGGTTAGTAATTTTATGGATAACACCCACATCATCTACACCAATTATTTTCAACCCGGTTAAAAAAGATATTTCTTTATTTTTTGCCCATTTAGTTTTTACCACACGGTGACCGTAAGTAGATAATAACCGTGTGGCATTAGGGCAATTGGTTCGGTGAATTTTTAATCCTTCGCCGGTGGTTACAAAGCCAAACACATCATCGCCGGGTATAGGTTTGCAGCAGTTGGCTAAAGTATATTGAATTTTATCGCTGCTTTCGCCAAAAATAATAAGCTCGGCATCCTTATCTTTTTTAGTATGCAGTTTGGTGTGTGTGTCAGTATCATGTTTTTCTTCCTGCTCATGTTTTACAGGTTTGGGTAAAAATAACCTGTCGCCGGATGCCGTAAAATCTTTTAACTCTTTTAAGTCAATTTTTTTTATGGCAATTTCATATAAAAGATCAAGCGAAGAATTGAGTTTGTAAAACGAAGCCAGTTCTTCCATGTTATGCTGCGTCATCATACCGCCAATGGCTTCTAATTTTTTTTGTAAGATGTATTTACCATCTTCTGCAACTTTTCTTTTTTCTTCTTTTAAAGTATCTTTAATTTTTGTTTTGGCTTTGGTGGTTACCACAAGGTTCAGCCACTCCTGATTGGGCTTTTGTTTGGCACTGGTAATAATTTCTATCTGGTCGCCGCTGCGTAGTTTAGTGCCTATCGGCACCAATTTATGATTCACTTTTGCACCAATGCACCTGCTGCCCACTGCAGTGTGTACACTAAAAGCAAAGTCAAGTGCTGTTGCGCCTGTAGGCAACATCCTTATTTCTCCTTTAGGTGTATATACATAAATTTCCTCTGCAAGAAAAGAGGTTTT
>NZ_JANPCM010000424.1:0-5204 GCF_031430955.1 Ferruginibacter sp. | reverse complement strand
GCCGAAAGTTTGCCTGTAAAAGCAGCACCGGTATCTATGTTCCATACATTGCAGGCCTGCATGGGTATGGTTACATCATAATATAAAGTTGGTGTATGCCCAATATAAATTTCTTTAAACAACAATAATCTTTTAGGATAGAGTTTAGAATCTTTGGCAATTCTTTTATCCATAGTAAGCGCCATTTCCCAAAGCGTTCTGTCCCACGAATAGTTGCTGGCATAAGGTTCGTTTTGCGGCCCGTGCATTGATGAAAAACCGGCATGAATAAACAACCTGTTTTGTTCATCTACAAAATAATTTATCATGCGGTTGAAAAAATTTAAATGGATTTTCTTTTCTGCTTCGCTGCATACAGCATAACTTTCAACAGTCGATTTTCCTCCATGGAATAACCAGGTTTTATCTGCTGTACCATCTCTCAGCCAATCTTCACACCAAATATCGTGATTGCCTTTTATAAATTTACAATCGTAACTTTCATTCAACTCCATAAGATAATTGATCACCTCAGCAGACTGTGACCACCCATCAACATAATCGCCTAAAAAAATTAAGCGGTCATTTTTTTCAAGCGGTAACATTTCAATTATTTGCTCTAGAGCAGTTGCCGCACCATGTATATCGCCAATTACAAAAGTTTTTGTCTTCACCAATTAATTTTAAAATTCAATAAATGCTGTCGGCACATTATCGGTTAACCAAACACCATTTTCAGCAATATAAAACAAATAACCCTGCTGCTGCATTGCCATTGTATTTATTGTAAGTATTATTGGTTTTCCTCTTCTTGCTCCAACTTTTTTTGCTGTATCAATATCTTTACTCAAATGTACATGCTGCCTGCTCATTTTTTGCAAGCCATTTATTTTAATTGCATCAATAAATTTTGCAACAGTGCCGTGATATAATTTTTCCGGTGGCGCCGTGGGAGTTAGTGCTAAATCAATGACAACAGAATGCCCCTGGTTTGCCCGTATTTTAGAAAGATCATCATTAAAAGAAAATCGTTTTTTATCATTGGTAAAAACTATTTCTTCCAGCAAATCAAAATCTATCGCCATGCCATGTGCATTTGATTTTATTATTAGCTCATCTGTATCTGCCCATCCGTTTTCATCCAGTTGCAAATTAATTTCTTCAGGCTTATGGCGAAGAACGAGGCTGAGGAATTTGCTTATGTGTGTGTTGTTCATTTTATAATATTTAAATGTGTAGAAAATCTTTCACAAAGATTTTCTATATCAGTTATTCTGGCTGTATCCCAATACCAGTTTTCAGGAAAAGATTCTTGTCCGTACATTAAACCTGCAATGCCTCCCACAACGGCAGCTGTTGTATCAGTATCCCTCCCAAGATTTACAGCTTTTAAAACAGCTTCTTTATAAGAATTACTGTCTAATAAAACCCAAATAGAAGCTTCCAGTGTATTAATAACATAGCCACCCGAATTAATAACTTCTTCTTTTAATTCACCAATATTACCCGATAGTATTCTTCCAAAAATTTTAAATTCCTCCTCAGAAAATTCTTCTTTTTTCCAAAATGAAATAATATCATTACACATTTCTTTGTACGCAAGATCAAATGATTTTCCTTCTATTATTTGTTCAGTTATTTTATTATAGATTAAACAAGCCATTGCTGCACGGAATGGTGGATGTGTTAATGCTGAAACCTCCCATGTTTTTTGCCACTGTTCTTCAATTGGTTTTTGATACAAATAAAAAGCTAAAGGCAATATCCTCATCAATGAACCATTGCCATTATCTTCTTCACTTCCCATATATTTTAATTCGCCTAATTCATTAATGGCATTCCGTTTTAAAATCTTATTTAACCTTTCAATTGAATGCGAAGTTGTAATACCAATATCAAACACTCTTCCTCTCGCCGTCCATAAATTCTTATATTTCCATCCAATAAAATTTTCAGCAATTTTTTGTAAAGAATAATTCTCTATCAGCGCATCTAACAAACACAAGGTGAGAGAAGAATCATCTGACCATGTTCCTTTTGCCTGATTATGACTCCCCTGACTAATCATATCTTTTGCTGGCCTTACTTTTAAAGTTTCTCTTGAACTAAACTCATAAGGCACGCCTACTGCATCAGCAATAACCAAACCTAATATGGCATCCTTTATTTTATTTGTAGTAATCATTTTATTTAAAAGTATTTATCAATCTGATGGTGCCTAAAATATTTTCATTCATTTCTTCCTGTTCTTCGGCAGGTATCCAGTATTCGTTATGTATTTCTCCACCTACATTTTCTACTGTATATTTGGTAAGATAGTTTGCAGGCAAATCAAAAGCTACTACATAACCAACGCCGTAGGCCGGCACATTCCATTCTTTTGAAATCTGGTTGGCATAACCTTCGTTAGTTACAGGATAAAATATGGGTTGTTCCGGTAAACGGGGCGGAAAATTTTCCCAACCAGTTTCCTCAATTAAATTTAACTCTGCCTGGTTAACGGGGCGATATAATGTAATCGTAATGGGCATTTGCTGTAAATAAAAATTATAATTTTCTTCATCAAAACAAACAAAAATAATTTCTTCAATAGTTGTATGTTTATTTGCTTTTATAAAATCCATCACTGCGTCAACTGCTGCTAATGCAGCTTTATCTTTTGGAAAATGATAAATGCCAGTGCTAATATTTGGAAAAGCAATGGATGTAAGTTTTTTACTTTCTGCCAATGCTAAACTATTAAAGTAGCAATTTGCCAACAGTTTTTTCTTTTGTTCTTTATCGCCGTTCCAAACCGGGCCAACAGTATGTATTACAAATTTTGAAGGCAAATTTCCTGCAGTGGTAATTACTGCTTCGCCAGTGTTACAACCTCCAAGGTTATTTCTTATAGCAACACACTCCTCTAAAATAGCTTTGCCACCTGCCCTGTGGATAGCACCATCCACACCGCCGCCACCCAATAAAGAACTATTGGCTGCGTTTACAACAGCATCAGTATTTATTGTGGTAATATCTCCCTGTATTAAATTAATTTTCACTGGTAGCTTTTTAGTTGGTTTTAATTTTCAACTTTTCATTTAATTTATCGTCATTAAAAAGCAATGGTTTTTCTAAAGGAACAATTAATTTTTCGAGTTCCCTATTTTGTACAAATTGATATTGTTCATTTACAAAATCACTAATGTCCTCAATCAAAATAATATCTTCATTAGCAAATGATTTTATGAATTCATTTCTCAATCCAATTTGTATGGCTCTTCTGTTTAATTTTTCACCATAGGGATTATGATCGGGATCCCACTGCAAACGTACTGAAGATAAAGCAACCTGCTCTCTCCAGCTTTCTTCTGTAATACCCAATGTTTGATTATAAGAAGAATACACTGAATGTTGCAAATAATTTTCAAAGGCAGCCATTTTTAAATGAATAGCTAATACTACTTCTTGTCCTTCTTTTGTTCCCCATCCATTTCTGTACATCATCCAGAGAAAATTTGGTTTTATCCAGGTCATTCTGTCAAAACTAAACGCTCCTCCAAAAAATTGATTTTTAACTGCAAAGTTTCCAATTTCTTTTTTGTAAGACTGATAAATAATAATTTCCTTTTCGTTGTATTGCGCCATTATATGATAACCACTTTGCGGCCATTGCACATCTTGTTCTGTGTATTTTTTTAATTCGATTTTCATTTTTTATAAATTTTCTTTTACTCTTTTTCTTATTTCTTCCAAACTAACATCAATCAATAATTTACCGTCTTTAAAAACAGTTTTTAGTTCGCCCTGTTGTTCTTCCTGCCAGGTACATTCATCTTTATACTCCAATTTACCGGTGGTTTTATTTTTGTGAACGGCTATTAAACCTTTGGCCGATTTTTTTGTACCATCATCTGTTTTGGGATCTTTAAATATTGCTCTTCCTTCTCCGTTTACTTCGCCATAAGTTGCCTTCATGGCAAAACCAAAAGTATCACGGGTTACATATTCGTACGTGAAAGAACCAAGACCCAGCACTACATTATAACTGCAAAACCCTTTTTGTTTTAAGCCTTCTAAAATATCGTGTTGCCTTTCTAAAGTAATACCATCGCCATAAATTAAACCGATATGTGCATCTAATAATTTATAGCCTTTTTCGGAAATGGTGCCACCAAATATTTCCCACATACATTGTATGGCACCTTTGTATGCGGGGCTTCCGGCTTCTGCTTCATCATCACCAATAATTATTTTTACCGGGTCGCCGCTGTCGGGGCGTATTACTACTTTGCCCTCTCTTGCAATAATTTTTTGTTTTAGCTGAGGTAAATATTCTGTTATCACTTTCCAAAAATCCCAGGTATCAGAAACAATAGATACAATACCTTTTGGATAAACAACATCAATCAATCTTTCAAAAGTTTCAATTTCGCTGTCTTGTGTACCCATGCACATTACGCTATGTTCAGTTGCTGCTACCGAGCCTCCAATCAACTCTTTTTCGCTATCAGCATTGTAATAATATTCCAAAAAATCAATGGCAGGTATGGTATCCGTTCCGGCAAAACTTAATAAATGCCCGGCACCACTCATCACTGCATCTTCAATACCACTCATGCCCCGGAACGAAAAATCGTGGCCCTGCCAGAGAATAAAATCATGGTCGTCACCAACTGTTTCGTTTGCATACCTGGTAAATTCTTTTGCATATTGAAAGGCGGTTGTAGCCGATGTTACCGGCTTCCAAAGTATAGCACTCATTAGCGTTTCCAGCATATTGGTTAACCAAAAAAAATCGGGCTGAGTGTTTTTTATCGTAAGCACGGGTACTCTCATAGGCACTAAACTA
This sequence comes from Ferruginibacter sp., assembly GCF_031430955.1. Lineage (GTDB taxonomy): Bacteria > Bacteroidota > Bacteroidia > Chitinophagales > Chitinophagaceae > Ferruginibacter. Next base: position 394 of record NZ_JANPCM010000424.1, on the reverse strand, counting down.
CCCTCGGCCACTGCTTTAATTTCTAAAGACAGGTAACCTAAATCATGCAATGCTTCTATATGGTTATAGGTAATGGCATCTTTGCCCAGATAACTTTCTATTCTTCGTTTATATTTTTCAATAACGGTTTTTTTATCTGCCTTAAAAAAATTATCATTAAACTGTTCTATTAAATATTCTTTTACAAAATATTGCAGTCCGAAAAATATTATTTCGTTCACAGCTTCATTTCTTGCTTTACGTGGTGTAAGGTTGCTGTACACCAAAGTTGTTCCATCGGGGTATTGAAATTTATGGCCTACTTTATAACCATCTTTTAATAACAAGGGTAAAATTTAAAAAAACGTTATGAAAATTTTACCCTTGTTATTAAAAGATGGTTATAAAGTAGGCC
>NZ_JANPCM010000423.1:0-13505 GCF_031430955.1 Ferruginibacter sp. | reverse complement strand
CTTTGTTAATGTTATTATCTTCTGCTTCTTCGCCTTTTTCAAATCGAAAAGGAACAGTGGATGACCAGATAATAATGAACTGTTTATTCTGCTCATCATAAAATAATTCAGGTGCCCATACATTTATCACCGTTGTTTCTTTTTGCATTACCGGAATATATTGTTGCTCACTCCAGTGTTTTAAATCTTTTGAAGCCGCATAACCAAAACCATTGCCCCCTTTCCATTCTGTTGTCCATACCAAATGAAATGTTCCATCGGTCCCCTGCAACATTGATGGATCTCTCATAATCTTATCTTTACCAATCAATGGCTTTAAATAAATACTGTCATTTGTTTTCCAATGATAACCATCTTTGCTGTACAGTAACCGTAACCCTTCATTTGCCGGTTCATGAAAAGAAGTAAACAAATACATCTTCGAATTACATGATGCAAACACTACCACACAAAACAATATCGTAGTTATGCGTTGTATCATTTTCTTGGTTCTAAAATCGTATCTAAAACTAAAACCCAATCATTTCCTTCTTTTTCTATTCCCGGCGGGTCAAATGTTTTATCGCCTTTATTGCTGATGAGTCCAATTGCCACTTTGCTGCCATTACGTGGATTAATCCAATATGCATATATCAATGTACCATCAATTTTATGTAATGCAACTTTAAATTTCCGTCCGGTATAGGCATAGAATAGGGCAAATGTTTCTGCCCTTGTTGCTGCTATGTAATTGTATAGGGTTCTATTGTCTAACACCATCGATTGATCAGGCTCTCTGGCCATATACGCTTTCTGTAACATTAAATTTTTCAGGTACTGCATCTGTCCTGCACCCGGCGTATTCAATTCAGTATCCCAATCTTTATTAGCACCAAAGCTCATGTCCTTATCGCCCTTTCTGTAAAACTGCATAACAGCATTATTACCATAAGTAAATCCACAGCCGCCTGCAAATACGCTCCAGTAAGCATAACGGCGAACATCAGCCGCAGTCCATCTTTTTTCTGCTGAGTCGTGCAAACCATGTGGAATATTTTCATAAGAAGGTTCTCCGTCAAATGTTGGCTTCACTGGCTTTAATTTATAATCATCATTTACATAACGCCAGTTATCTTCACCGTAATGCAATGTTTCTGTTGCCACTGTATCCTGGTCATAACGTTTATGCCCGCTTTGAAACATATTAAAATCCAACCATAATTCATTATGAAACCATGCTGAAGAAGAATTTCTTCCACGTGGATGAAACCCTATCAAATGATTTTTATCAATCGAACGAATAGTATTACCAATCGCATTCCATTTATCCAACGCATCGCCACCTTTTATATCACCGCCATTCAGCCATATGATATTGCTTTTGTTTTTATAACGCTCCGCTAAAAATGCAGCGTATTTTTTTGCCTCTTCAACAGAAACTTTTTTTATGTTACCACCCCATACCGGAACCAACGCCATATAAATGCCACGCTTTGCAGCTTCGTCAATTACAAAATCCACATTATCCCAATAGCTATAATGTGGTATCAAATTAGGTGTTGTAATATTTTTATTTATCAAAGCCGAATCTCCAAAAACATCTGTAACATCAAGTTCATGCAATAACATTACCTGTATCACATTAAACCCTTTTGCTTTTCTGTCATCAAGATATTTAATGGCATCTTCTTTTTTGCATTTTTTAAATAACAGCCAGCCGGTATCTCCCAACCAAAAAAATGGTTTGCCATCTTTGGTTTGGAAATATCTTTTGTTTGCAGAAATTTTTAACGGTTGCAATTGTGCTTCCGAAAAAATCGTTGCTGATAATAATACTATTGTAAAATATTTTTTCATTTTCTGATTTTTAATGCAAAGTCGCCAGGTAAATAAGATGCAAAACAGGATTGCATCTATACAAGGAAATTTGCATTATCTTTTCTCTAACTTTTTTGTTTCGATATTATACACAATAGTTCTCTTTCCATCGCTCAACACATATTCATTTTTATTTAAGGAAGTTACTGGCTTCATACTCACTGCTGCTTTTAATATTTCAGGATTGATATCTGCAGATAACCCCGCCAAACTTCCTCCTGCCATAAAAGCTGCTACACCAAACTCAGGATAACTATCACCGGAATAGCTCACTGCTTTATTCGGATATTTTTCCCGGTATTCTTTTACGGCACGATACACCTGTTCAAAACTTGTTTTCTTCGGCTTTAATAATCTTGCATGCTGGCGTGGTGCTAAACTTAATCCACCTTTTGGCTCATAAGCAATACCATTAGCCTGGTAATGCCAGTAACGGATATCAATTATATCCACTACTGATGCATAAGCAGGATTACTTAAAATGGCATCCTGCACATCTTTGGTTACACATAATCCAATGACAGGATGTTTGCCGGTTTCTTTTTCCCAATCCTTCACCACATCCAACCAGAATTTTACAAAATCCAATGGCCCTGTAAATTCTTCGCCGATAAATTGAATGACGCCATTATTATCTTTAAAATTATTTAAGGATTGCCGAATATATTTTTTATGCAGTTCTTTTCTAACGGGATTAGTAATGTCATAAAATTGTTCTGCTAAAAAAATTCTTTTGTCGCCTGCAAATGGTGGCGGCTCAGGAAAGCCGGTATTGTTAATATTGTTAGCAGTGCGCCAGGGAAAATCTACATAGTGTGCACCGGCTTCAATTATATTATGCTGAAAATAATTCTGATGCACCAACACCAAACCCTTTTGATCGGCCAGGTCGGCAAATTGTTTTAGCCTGCTCCAGTAAAATAAATTGTATTTGGAAAGATCATATTTACTCAATCCATCCCATGCTAATTCTTTGCCGCTTCTTGCAAAAGGCAATTCGTAAAATGGAGGCCATACTTCGCCATCCATTCTTCTCACTCTTTCATGATCATCCCTTCTCAAATCGTACCACAAACCATAATTATGCTCCATGGCAACAATATGTTTTGCCTTCATGTTATCAGTCACTTCTTCCAAATCATCAGTCAATCCATTACCTGTTCTTCCGGGAACAAAACGTGTGATGTGTGGTTTTGCTGTAACCAGATCATTTCCCTGCACACCACCATTCCACCACGGCACAACGTTTCTTGCACCTGCTAAAATTTCATCGCCTCTAACCAGCCAGCCATTTTTTATTTGCATAGCAGCAGCTAATGTTGGTGCTGTTATTTTTTTTATTCCAATCTGATCAATTGTTTTTACATTAACTGCATTGGTAGTAACAGAATTTCTTTGATAACCCAGATCGATCCATTCGGGCATTTGCATTCTTGGTTTGGCTGCAAGCTTTGTTAACTCTGCAGCTACTTCAACCGAAGGACTACTGGACGCTTCACCGGGAATAAATAATAACTGTGCCAGATCATCTGTCTTTTTATTTAACCTTGCGGATAATTGCCCGTAAAATAAACTTCTTGGATTAATGGTATTGTTTGATTCTCCCCAATAACCATCGCCACTAAATTGTGCCCAGCTGCCAAACGACCAGTTTTGTGCTGTTGGTGGTTTATAGCAATCAATTCGTGCGGCAGTGCAATTCCAAAACACACTGTTGGCTGCAGCCCATCCTGCACCGTTAGCATCCTGTCCACGGTTACCAAAACGCAATGCATTGCCATCAACATTTACCACATCAAATAAAATTCCTGATGACCAGCTATCAATACCGCCACTAAAACTACCGGGCAAATGCGATTCGCATTGCACAAATGCATTTGGGCCCGGCGCACAATAGCCTGTTGCAAAATCGTGATAACCATCTTCGGCATAGCAACGCTGAAATAAAGTTTGTTGACCTGTAGTTAAAAATGTATATCGTCTTTGTCCGCCAATTTCTGAAATTGGATGTAATGATTTGCAATCTTCAACGGTAACTCTTTTAGAAGTTTCTAAAACACTTACTGCAGAGCCTGCAAAATTTTCAAAATTAATTTGGCGCACCCATGCATCTTCTGCATTTTCTATATTGATTGCATTCCAGCGGTGGTCTTCATCTTTTAAATTATTTTTATCGTAGGTAGAAACGCAGCGCAGGTTTTCTACCCCGCAATTTTTTATTCTACCATCCCAGCTATACCCATACATCATTCCGCCACCATATGCAGCATCTATTGCAGTAGTCAGTGGAGCATCAATAGTAATTGTATTTCCGTCAATTTTTGTAATAGTTCTATCAAAGAAAATATCTCTGTCGCCGGGCTTCCAACCTAATGCAGAAATACCGCCGCCGAAAATATCTGTTGCTAATATTGCTATCCAGTTTTTTGTAGAAGGACGGCGGATTAATATTTTTGTTGGGAGCTGGTTATTTATGGCTGCGCTGTCCACATGAAATTGTGTGGCGTTTACCGGCACATAAGGATCAATAATCTTATACCCGTTAAATTCTTTTTCCAATTTATTTTTTCCAACAATCTTTATCAACGCCAATCTTACTGTACCTGCTCCAATAATCGTTGTACCGTTTGCATTCATCCCACTGCCACGTAACACTACTCCACTTGCAGTAATTCGTAATTGGCCCAACACTTCATAAGTTCCTTTTTGCAATAATACCGCACCACGAAAACCATTGGCTTCAACTGGTAACGAAGCCACATAATCTAATGCAGATTGAATACGCAATGTTGCATCGCCTTTGGCAACAGGTACTATAATTTTTATATCAACATTTGGAATGGTTTTTTCGGAAGCCATATAACCGCAATAAGAAAAATCGGGAATGCGGTTGCCGAGAGAATCGGGTGTATATATCAATTCCCCTTTTTCAATAAACAAAGGAGCAGGCTTTACAATTTTTTGCGCTTGTAAAACCTGCTGTAAACCAAAAACAACTGCTGCTATAAAAAAGAATTGATGATATGGTTTTTTAATATTCACGTATCTTCTCTGGGAATGCGCCGGTGGCGAATTCTGGCAAGAACACGCCGTAAGGCATGTTCCTACGGTTTTACATTTTTTATGTTTACTACACTATTTAAATATACTTCAATATTGCTGTATCCGCTCTTAGTAATTTTTGCCGCATCGCCGGCATCGTTTGGGTTTAATTTATTTTTTATTTCGTAAGCATCCGGCATACCATCATTATCCGCATCTTTATAAGGTATTCCTTTATAATCGGGATAACCTCCCACCTGCGAAATATCTGTAATGATACCGATTTTATAAGAATCTAATGGCAGGCGGCGATGTTTAAATTGTGTTGCAGGTGCTACTATTTTATCGGAAACAATAATTTTTCCTGTTTTAACCTGCTCTACAATTCTTTTATCCACCGCATCTCTTACCGGTAAGGTAGCACCGGCATTTGCCAATACAAAATCTTTTGCCTGCATTGCAGAAATAACGGTGATCTCGGGCATAGGCAATGGTTGGTTCCATTTCATTTTATCTTTGTACTTTCCGGCATCGGGTTGCTCTTCTACCTGTACGCCACCATCCCAGTTATCTTTTGTTACTCTTGCATTACCTTCCACCACATTACCATTTACATAAGCTCTTCCATAAACGGCATAACCTAATTTGCTTCGGCCGCTTTCTGGTTTTAAAATACGGTGAGCAATAGGCTTGCTTTGGTCTGGTGTGGCCGGGCCGGGTTTGTAATAATTATTAATGATGTTATACATAGCGGTGTAATCGCCTCCGTCAGTTGAGCGATGTACCCAGTTGAACACTACATTATTTGCAAAATTAAAAATACCGTTCCAGCCTATGGATGGATTACGACCGGCATTGTTGGCCCAAAGGTTACGCACAAACGCACAATTCTCGCCACCCAATGTGCTGCCGAATGCATGGTTCCAGGTATCTAATGATTCGGAAAAAATAGAATTTTGTATAGTGATATTAACAGTTCCTAATTTCAGCTCTCCATTTTTCATTGGTGTGCTGTCGTTGTACATGTGACGGTACATGCTCATATTCTCATCAAGGCCCCAGCTTGCACTTACGTGATCGATCATGATATTACCCACCGGATTACCACCTATCGCATCATCTCTTCTGCCCACCCATGTTTCGCCGCGGCGGAAACGCATATAGCGAATAATAACATCGTGTGTATTCAACCAAAACGATTCGCCTGCAACACAAATACCATCACCCGGTGCTGTTTGCCCTTCGATAGTTATGTAAGGTGCCCTAACTATTATTGGTGTAGTAATACGTATAATGCCGGATACATTAAAAACAACTATTCTTGCACCACCCTGTTCGCATGCCCAGCGCAAACTTCCGGGGCCATCATCATTTAAATTAGTTACTGTAATAACTTTTCCACCACGTCCGCCAAAACTATATTTCCCTCCACCTTCTGCACCGGGAAAAGCAGCTATGCTTGCTTGTGGTAAATCAACAGGGCGTGCAGCCCATGGCACAAAAGGCCGTTGGTATTTTGCAGCTTCTTCTTCTATTACGGGATAAGCAATTTGCCAGGCCGAGTCGGAATGTTTACGTGCCGCATTTAATAAAGAGTCAGCAGCTTTTTGTATTTCCGGTGCAATGTCGGGGTATTGTGCAATGGTTTTATTACTGCAACAAAAAACGATAGCGATTAAAAATAATTTTTTAAATAAATTTTTCATTATGATTAAAGTTTGAAAACTATTAGACGACTATTTGAATAAATGCTGTTGTTTGTTTTTATTTTAAGATTAAAAAAAGAGAAAGTGATTTGCTTTCTCTTTTTATTTTTTTTGATAAAAAAACATATTGACTTTATGAGGGTATTTACTTTTGAACTTTTACATCAATACTCATGTAAGTGGTGGCAGCAGGGCCATCGGCATTAATAAAATTTACCTGTAGGGCGCCATATTTTCCTGCTGCTGTTTTAAATAAAATAATATTATTTGCTGCAAGTGCAGATACGCTTGAGGTAGCACCTGAAGCCAAATTTGCCAAACCTGCCGTTCTTAATGAGCCGGATGAAGTGAGTGAAGCAAAAGTTGGCGTGGTTACTTTTTTAAATATAGTGGCATTTTTTGTCCAGCTGCTCATATCATAAAAACTAAACTGCGTTGGTACCGGAGTTATGTTTAAAGCATAAATCGTATGTTTTTTTGCTGAAGCAGTATCGTAAAAATATCCAAAATCTATAAGGCCGCTGTTTGTACCTACTGTGCTGTAACTGAATGTTTGTCCTGTTGTTGTTGCAAAAAAAGTTTGGTTTGTTTTAGCCGTTGTATCCGGGACGTACAAAGTTTTAAAAGAATAAAAATTAAAATCTGAAGTAACCGTTACTACCAATTCGCTTGAACCCACATAAATTCCTGCTGCATCTAAAGCCAGCACCCTGTATTTGTAAACACCTGCTGCACTGTCTGCTGCAAATTTCTTTATAGCAGTAAAAGAATTTTTATTGGCTGCTGATAAAGTATCTTTTGCAACAAAAGCAATAAGATCGGCAGGGTTTTTTTGTATGCCCACATATTTCATATCTTTTTCCGAAACTACAGTAAAGTTAAAAAAGATGCTGTCTTTTGGGTTTACTGTAACATTTGTGGTTACAAAATTTGTACCGCTGCCAGTAAAAGTAACAGTCGCTTTATTTGACTGTGGTATTTCTATTTTTTTAAGGCAACTTGTAAATACCATTACAAGCATCACACCAACTAATATTATTTTATTTTTTTTCATTTCAAGATTTTTATTTTTTTTAACCGCCTGTTATTTTAAAATCCAATTTTTTATTGCAACGGATCAAATGAACCGCCGGGCCATCCTGCCGTTTGCTCAATTACAATGCTGCTGGTACGGAAGTTTGCAGGCAATGGATAAAAATAATAGTTGGTTGGAAAATTTATTGGTGTAGTGGTATCTAAATTAAATGTAGATGTTGTAAAAGCCGCAGTATAGGAAGACTGGTTGTTAATATTAATAGTATCCCGTGGCTTATAACCCAATGCTAAAGACTCCATTGATGCAATGGTATAAGGTGATTTTACTGTCCATCTGTAACCCTGCCTTACGGTACCGGTTAGCAAATGAAAAGTTCTTGTACGGCGCAGGTCATCATAACGCTTGCCTTCCATTGCAAATTCTACCTGGCGTTCGTTCCAGATTAAGGTATCCATTTTTGCTTTTGCTGTTACTGCACTTAAACCATAATTTGCGGTACCCGCTGTTATGCCGGCACGGTTACGTAATTTTGCAATTAATGTTTGAGATTCTGCAAGGTTACCAATACTGTTTGCACATTCTGCATAGTTTAATAATACTTCTGCAAAACGCATCTCTATCCAATCCATTCCACTGCCGCCGCCGCTGTTACTATTATATAAAGCTGCGCTTGCTGCAATATTAGGATTAGATATTTTACGGGTATAAAATCCTGTTTTACTCTGGTTGGCATTATCTTCGGTTACATTTAAATAATTCCATTGCTTACGGCCCGTTTTAGCACTTAAAGGCCACACTACACCGTTATATGCAATTGAAGCATCAAAACGGGGATCCCTGTTTTGCCAGAAAAGCACAGGATTGTAACCCGATGCAGGATCAGTAATGGGTAAACCGTTTTTCATTACATAAGCCTGTACTAAATTCCAGGTAGGCTGGTAACTGCCACTTCCGCTGTTGGCAGTAGTTTCTGAAAGTGGTCTTACTAACTGCTCCGTATTAGTGCCCCTGCCCGGATTAACAGTAATATTATCGTAAGTACGCCATACAATTCTTTCTTTGTTAGAAGAAGTTTCATCTAAAAAAATATTGGCATAGTTTGCTATCAGATCATACCCGTTTGCCAGACAACTATCATAAGCTGCTTTACTGGCATCGTATGCTTTTGTCCATCTTGCTGCATCGTTAGCAGGGTTAAACTGAGGGCTTGCCCAGTACATTAACACTTTACCTTTTAATGCGAGTGCCGCCGCTTTTGTAATTCTTCCACCATCAGATGATAAGGACCATGCATAAGGTAAGCCATAACAAGAATCAAGATCCCGGGTTATTTGATTTATACAAACACTGGTTTTACTGCGGGGTACATTTAATACATCTTCATTAATATCCTGCGAAACTAATACCAGTGGAACACCTCCATATAATTTTACCAGGTTAAAATATATGAATGCCCTGAAATAATACAGCTGCCCTTTTAATTTTGCTTTAATATTATCTGGCAGTGTGCCTTCCTCTATTCCCTGTATGGCCAGGTTAATGCGGCGGATGGTATAATATTGATTTGAAGGATTGGTGTTATTTGCTGCAATATCAGTAACACTGTTATCAGTTAACTGGCCATACAATAATGTAGTGTTTCCGCTATTCGCTTCATCGCTGGTATTGTGCATAGCAGTTGCTAAAGGCCAGTTAGGCATTACCAGATCGTACGTTTTATTAATGTATAGATTGGTTGCCGTTTCCAAACTCCAGATACTTGGATCTACACCCTGCAGATCCTGCTTATCAAAAACATTTTTTGTACATCCTGCAAAAGCAACACAAACTGCTGCAAGAAAAAAATATTTTTGTGTTTTATTGATAATATTATTTTTCATTTCAATTTTTTTGTTGTTATTATAACGTAACATTTAATCCTAAAGCAATTGTTCTTACAGTTGGATAACTGGCAAAACTATTTGTTGCAGGGTCTTTGTATTTATAGGGGTTTATTATATTCCACAGATTAGTACCCGAAAGCGATAACCTGAAATCGGGTATTTTATATTTACTTGAAAGCCTTTTGGGCATGGCATAAGACAGTACCATATTATTTACACGGCAGGCCGTACCATCAACAGCCCAAAAACTTGAAATCTCTTTTGCCAATGGTGCATCTGCCCTTGGGTATTTTGCATTTGGATTTTCGGGAGTCCAGTGGTCTTTCCAAAAATCGGGAGCGGATTGATTGGTAGTAGGCACTTTTCTTGCTTCAGTATCAAAGAATTTTTTACCGCCTACAGTTAAACCAATATTGGTTTGTAATTTAAAAGTTTTGTACGCTACGCCTAAAGTAAAACCAAATCCAATTTTACTGGCAATATTATCAAACATGGGCGTAATATCTTTATCGTCAATTACACCATCGTTATTTACATCTTCATAATCTAAAAAACCCACCTGTGGTTTTACACCACCAATTTTATAATTTGGATTTTTTGCCAGTAAAGCATCTACATCGGCCTGGGTACGCAATATTCCTTTTGAAATATAACCATAATTACTGCTGCTGTATTTGCTGTTGCTTTTACCAATTAATATATCCGCATATTCAGTAATGCCACCTAATTTACCGGGGCTGTAATAAGATTGAATCAATTGATTATCGGAAGTACCCCAAATTACATCGGCATTAAATTTCCAGTCTTTATTTATAGACCCCCTGTACCCTAAAGCAAACTCAGTACCCCAGCTATTTTGAATACCATAGTTTTTCAAGCCGGCATTAATTCCCACAGTGTAGGGTAAACTAACTGCAACTAAATCATCAAAACCATCGTACGTATGCCTGTTCCAAACATCTACAGAAAAATTTATTTTGTTATTGAGAAAAGATGCATCTAAACCATAGTTCTGTGTTCTTGCTTTTTCCCAGGTAATATCGGGGTTAGGATAAATGTTAGGATCTAAACCATTGGTTATTGCTGTACCAAAAAGCATTCCTGTTGTTTGTGTAAAGCGGGCAATGTATTGGTAGCCCTGTATCCTGTCTTCTCCAATTAAACCAACATTGGCCCTTAACTTTAAAGAGTTAATAAATGAAATATTTTCTTTAAAAAAATTCTCTTCACTTATTTTCCATCCTACACCTAAAGAAGGAAAGAAACCCCAGCGTGAAGCTTCCGGAAAATTAGCCGAGCCATCATAACGGCCTACAAATTCCAGTAAATATTTATCATTAAAAGAGTAATTCAATCTGCCTAAATAGGAACGTTTACCTGATTCGGAAGCACCATTTAATTGTGCGGTGGTTGTTGCCGCATTAAATGCAAATAATTGTGCCACACCAGGAATTTGCTGTCCATCTCTGTAAGTTAAATAGCTGTTGCCTTCTCCTTCACTTTGTTCTGCAACTACCAACATATCTATATCATGCTTGCCAAACTTTTTTGCATAGTTTACGGATCCAATTAGTTGGTAGCTGTTATTATAGCCAGTTCCTTCCTGCAAACGGTCAGTATTTGTAATTTTTGAAGTGGGGCTGGCAGTTGGTGTTGTAGTGTACAGTAAACTATTTTGCCCCGACCTTGTAAAATTATATACAGTGTAAGAGGGAAAGTATTGCCTGCTGTTGGTGTTCCTGTTATTTTTTCCCAACTGCACTTTAGCTGTAAGCCCTTTTACAAATTGAGGCTTATAACTTAAGCTGGCATTTAAATTTAACCCCTGCGAATTATTTTTTTCAAAATCACCAGAATTAAATAAAGCCAATGGGTTCCATGCGCCGGGAGGATTGGGAGATTGTGCCCAATTGTTAGGAAGTCCGTTAATAGTTAAAGGCACCCAACCCGGTGTAAGATATAAGGCTCTTGCCATCAGATCTTCTGTTTCGGTACTGCTGCCTTTTAATGTATTCCTGTTATTAGTAGTATAAGAAGTATTTAAACTGATATCTGCAGTAACGCTCTCAGATATCTTTGCATTCATACCTGAGCGGATACCATATTTTTTTATGGAGATATCACCAAAATTTCCGCTCTCATCATAATAGTTTGCCCCGGCAAAAAATGTTATTTTTTCTGAACCGCCGCTTACATTAACAGTATGGCGCATTAAATGAGCCGGCTTAGATAATTCTTCATTCCATGTTTTATAAGGGTTAGTAGCAAGAAAATTCAGATCGGCCTGAGAAAATTTTGAAGTTATGACTGCATTAGCAAGATCATATCCATCGTTAAGCATTTTAGCATGTTCGTAGGCAGATAATACTTTTGGTTCTGTTGAAGGAGTAGAGGAACCGTAATAACCGCTGTAACTTATTTTAGCTTTGCCGGGCTTGCCTCTTTTAGTGGTAACCAGCACAACACCTTTTGCACCCGATGCTCCATAAACTGCAGCAGAAGCATCTTTTAAAAATGAAATATTTTCTACAAGGCTGGCATCTAAATTATCCCAATCTTCTTTTGTGGCAATTAAGCCATCAATTACAAATAAAGGATCTTGTGTTAAACCTAAACGGCCCGATGCTGCAAAAAGTGTTGGGTTACGAATAGTAACAGTTGTGGTTGCACCCGGTTTGCCAGAAGCAACATTTACACTTAAGCCCGGCACACGGTTCACTAATGCTGAACTCATATTTGCAACAGGCAAATCTTCAATATCTTCTGCCTTAATACTGGCAACAGCACCTAATACATTGGCTCTTTTTTTAGTACCATAGCCCACTACTACAACATCATCTAATTGCCTGGTATCTTTTTGCATCCGCAAAACAATAGTAGTTCTTGTACCTACTGTTTGTTCTTCATACACCATACCTGCACTCGAAAATTTTAATACAGTTTGATTAGAGGGAACTGTAATACTAAAAGCTCCATCTGCATCTGTGGCAGTATTTGTATTAGTTCCTTTAATACCCACTGTAACACTTTGCAATGGCTTTCCATCTGGATCTAATACTTTTCCGGTAACAGTTTTTTGCTGTGCAAATAATACACAGCTAATTAGTATGAAGAATTGAAGGAGCAGTGCCTTCTTTAATAAGTGCTTTATCATATAGCGTTGGTTTTGAAAAAAATAAAATCGTTTATAAATTAGTTTGTGTTTGTTTGGTTTCTTTTGCTGCCTGTATTCTTTTGGCCCAATCTTCACCTTCTTTTTTCATATCGTAACCGGCAGCCGATAAATAATTATTTATTCTTCCTTTATACTTTCCAAATACTGCATGCTTTGCTTCACTGCTTCCTTCATCCATTGCCAATTCTCTTGCTTCCAGTAACCAATTGTACATTTTTTCTTTTTGTTCAGCTGTAAGATGCTGCAGCATATCCATATAAGCAGTCCAGGTTACAGGTAATATGCGGTAAGTCATACCATCTTTTACTTTTTCTACCTGTTGGGCTGTTAAATCGTTTTTTAAAAGAGCAATAAATTGAGTGTGCAGCTGCTTTAACTGTTCGTATTTTTTTTCGTTCTCTTTTTTTACTGCCTCATTTATTTCTTCTTTAGATAATTGTTTTGCTTTAACAGAGGTTATTATTGCCTTGCTGCCATCATGCACTTCATTTAATTGTAAGTACTGGTGAGCAATTATATGCTGTATTTTTTTATATTTTACTGCATCAGTAATATCCAGAGTTTGTACAATTTTGGCGGAACGTTCAGCTATAACTTTTTGGTAAGCGGTATCAGCAGTAATATTTTGTTGTGCACAACTGTTTAAACTGTACAAAAGCGCTGCTGCAGTTATTATTATTTTTGTATTTAGTAAAGCGGCGGAAAAAAAAGAAGCAACAGGTTTTGCCTTATCTGCAGGATGCACATTTATTGTATCAGGTATAAACCTTTTCATGTAGCGCTTTTTTTAATCGTTAGGAAATGAG
>NZ_JANPCM010000422.1:0-2298 GCF_031430955.1 Ferruginibacter sp. | reverse complement strand
ATACGAACAGGACGAGATAATGGATTATTTTAAAAGCTGCGAAACCTCCTCTTTACAGGTAGCCCAGGAAGAACTGGCCGACAGCAATTTTAACTGGGAGCAGCTAAAACTAATGCGGATTAAATTTTTGTGCGAATACGGAAATTAGCCCGCTAATGAACTTTGTTCGTTCTCTTTTAGAGAACCCCAAAAGGGGAGACTTGAGAGAGAATAATAAATTATCTCTCTTTTATTTTTTCAAGCTGGTATTTTCCTTATTTTTGCTGCCCGAATTCGAAATTTTACATTCTTTGTTCAATATCGGTATTCGTTTGGTGCGGTAGCTCAGTTGGTAGAGCAAAGGACTGAAAATCCTTGTGTCGCCGGTTCAATCCCGGCCCACACCACAAAACCCTGGTAATGTTACCAGGGTTTTTATTTTAAAATTTAAGGCATTAATCATTTTATCCCTACCTTAATAACAGTAAATGAAAAAGGTTTCAACACCACATCCACTTTTTTTCCTTTAACTGCAGTGCTTGAAACAACAGGCATTACATTAAATGGATTATTAACGGTATTAATTTCTTCTGCACCGCCGGTTAGTACCGCAACAGTGGCTTGCGGCGCTAATTTTTTATAGCCTTCTATTATATAACTGGTAGTTTTTTCTGCAGCACTGCTGTTTACAATTTTAATAATAATTTCTTTACTGTTTTTATCGGTTACTGCCGAGGCATACAAACCATCCTGGCCCGACAGTATTTTATTATTAAACAAAATCGGTACTGCATTAGTGCCTTTGTTAGTAGCAAATAATTTTTGTACCTGGTAATTTACGGTGCCTGCACTGCGTAAATTATCTACCCAAATTAAATCGGGTGTCCACTGCCAGCCATCCACATGGGCAAACAGTGGTGCGTAACTTGCCATTACCACCACATCGGCATTTCTTTCCAGTCCGGTTAAAAATGCAGCTTCGGCAATAGCTGTACGAACATTATTTTTATTTTCTACACTTACTGTTTTATCGCTTTGCCCGGCATATTCACCAGCGAAAATTTTAGCGCCGTTTCTATCATAATTATCATAGCGGCTGGCATTTTCAAAAAACCATTCGGGCCTGCGGTAAAAATGTTCGTCAATAATATCCACTTTCATTTTACGCAGTTCGCCATTTAAAAAATCAAAGCGTTCGCCATTGGGGTCGGTACCGCTGCTGGTAACTAATTTTATATTGGGGTATTTTTCTTTAATGGCTTTTTGAAAAATTTGTAAGCGCTCAATATATTGAGGTCCCCAGTTTTCGTTTCCTATGCCAAGCATTTTTAAATTAAATGGATCGGGGTGACCCATATCTGCTCTTACCTTCCCCCATTGGCTATTGGCATCACCATTAGCAAATTCAATTAAGTCAACAGCGTCTTGCACATAACTATCTATCTGATCTAATGGCACCAGCTCTGCCGAATTAAACTGGCAAGCCATACCACAATTTAAAATGGGCAACGGCGATGCTCCGATATCTTCTGCCAGTTGAAAGTATTCGAAAAAGCCTAGGCCAAAAGTTTGAAAATAATCTGGCGTGGGGCGGTGAGCAAATTCATAATTCCAGCGGTTGATAATTAATTGTCTCTCTTCAACCGGGCCAATGGTATTTTTCCATTTATACCGCTGCGACAGATCAAAACCTTCAACAATACAACCACCGGGAAAGCGCATAAAACCAGGTTTCATATCGGCCAGCAATTGTATCATATCAGCTCTCATTCCTCCCGGTCTTTTTTTCCAGGTATCTTCCGGAAATAAAGAGATCATATCCATATCTATTACGCCTGTTCCTTCAAACCAAATTTTTAGTTTTCCTTTTTGTGCGCTATCGCTTGCAGTAATGCTGATGGTTTGTTTTTTCCATGCATCTCCGGTGGCTGCTGTGGTTAAAACCCCGCTTGCTAAAATTTCTTTTTTTGCATTTATAATTTCTGCATGCAGTTTTAAGTTGCCCGATGGCAGGCGGTACATTAAAGAAAAATCGTAACGCAATCCTTTTTTTATTCCCATGCCTCTAAAGCCTTCATTGGTAATGCTTAAGGTTCCGGCAACAGCATTATTTAGTTTCACCCTTGCAAAACGGGGGTTGGCAAGGCTTTGGCCCAGCCTTTTTAATACGGTTACAGCGCCTTCGTTAAAAAAATTCTGTTCTACCTTCCAGCCCATTAATGGTTTTGTAAATTCGAAAGAGCGGTTTTTAATCAACTCTGCATATATTCCACCATCGGCACCTAAATTAATATCTTCAAAAAAAACGCCCCACATGGT
>NZ_JANPCM010000421.1:0-2032 GCF_031430955.1 Ferruginibacter sp. | reverse complement strand
TCGCTGCAATAAATTTATGAATTTAATATGGTATATTTTTTCGTTTACATATCGGACTGTAGAAAATTAAAGTCAGCTAATTTTTCGTTCCATAGGAAAGTCAGGTGGGTAGAAAAATTAAATTGCAAAACGTATTTCGTTCCTTAGGAACGACAGGTGCTAACGCAGAGTGCAACAAAAAACAAACAAACCAATGAAAAATATTTTACAGGAAGTTGTTGAAAAAAGAAAAGCAACCGTTCAGCAATTATACCAGTACCGTTTTCATTCAATAAACTTTTTTGTAACGATAAACATTTGCGCTTGTACAACGGCATCATTTCCCACGCCTGAATAGGGACAATACTTTTTAATTGCTGTACGGTTGCTTTTCTTTTTTCAACCACTTCTTCTAAAATATTTTTCATTTTAAAAATTATCTTTTTGTTTTTACACTCTGCGTAAGCACCTGTCGTTCCTACGGAACGTAACCTGAACTTTATTTCCCTTTGTCTACCCACCTGCCGTTCCTAGGAACGAAAATCACTTCGCATTTTTATTTGCTACCCACCTGCCTTTCCTGCGGAACGAAAACGTAACTATATATTTTTTTTCTAGCCATGTTGCGTTCCTATGGAACGAAAACCAGTTTACTGAATGTTCTAACCACCTAATATTTCTTAAAACAATAATGCAATTTTAATTGCAAGGGTATTATTGCAAAGCAATTAATTTTTGTAAACAATCATTTGCTTTACCACTTTCTAAACTTTCCACCGCATCATGATAGCAATCTTCATAGCTTTTATATTTGCCCGTACATTGCAATGCCATTGCCGAATTAGCCAGCACTACTGCATTTTGTGCCCAGCTGCCTTCGCCTTTTAAAATTTTTGTAAATATTTTTGCAGCTTCTTCTACTGTATTGCCGCCATAAATATCTTCTGCATTCACCATGCGCTTACCCAATGCTTCGGCGGTTAAGATTTTTTCTCCTTCGTTAGTAATAACTTTTGTATCACCTGTTAAAGAAATTTCATCGTAGCCATCTAAGGAATGAATAATGGTAAATTTATTTCCTGTGGGTTGTAATAAATAATTATAAATTCTTGCCATCTCTAAATTATATACGCCTACCAATTGGTATTTTGGAAACGCCGGATTTACCATTGGCCCCAGCATATTAAAAAATGTACGTACTCCTAAATTTTTTCTTATTGGCCCTACTGCTTTTAATGCCGGATGAAACATGGGTGCATGTAAAAAACAAATACTGGCTTCATCAATTTCTTGCTGCAATAAATTTTTATCACTTTTAAATGTATAACCTAACTGCTCCATTACATTACTGCTGCCACTAACAGATGTTGCACCATAGTTACCATGCTTGGCCACTTTGTTTCCTGTACCTGCCACAATAAAACAACTGAGTGTGGAAATATTGAAAGTATTTTTTCCATCACCCCCCGTTCCTACAATATCAATTACATCATGACCATTTAAATCTACTCTTACACAAAGCTCCAGCAAAGCATCACGAAAACCCTGCAGTTCATCAATAGTTATACTCCGCATTAAATACACGGTGATGAATGAAGCGATCTCACTTTCATTGTAAATATTTTTTGAGATATTTATCAACACTTCTTTCGCCTGCTCACGGGAAAGTGTTTTATGTTCGAATAAAAAATTAAGAATTTTTTTCATGCCCCTGTCCCCTAAAGGGGAACTTAGATTTAAAGTTTAAAATAAAATTTCAGTCTCTATAATTTGTAAAAAAACATTTCCAATTGTTTACTGTAAAAAGTCCCCTTCAGTGGATTTAGGGGCTAAGCCAGTTTCTTAAAATAGTTTCCCCATCAGGTGTCAACACACTCTCCGGATGAAACTGTACACCTTGCACATCATAAGTTTTATGTTGCAATGCCATGATGTAACCATTATCATCTCTTGCTGTTACTTCCAGTTCAGCAGGAAAATTTTCATCGCTGATTATCCAGCTGTGATAACGACCTACAATTATTTTACCGGGTAATCCCTCTAACACCGGATG
>NZ_JANPCM010000420.1:0-2772 GCF_031430955.1 Ferruginibacter sp. | reverse complement strand
AGATAATAAAATCCTGTACCAAAGAAATTTTACACTCCAAATAAAAAGACCTGCAACCGGTTAATTAGGTTGCAGGTCAATATTTTTTAACTTAAAATTCTACTTTTTTGTTGTTTTACTTTTAATATCCTGTATCTTTTTTTGGCTTTCCTGCATTGCAGCTAACCGTTCCTGAAGTTTATTTTGCTTAACAGGCCTTTTTCGGTTTTCCGATATTTGAGCCAGTATTTTTTCGTGATTGATAATATATTTCTGTATAACTATTTGCAGGATGAGAGTTATAGTGTTAGAAACAGTATAATACCAGGTTAATGCAGCAGGTAAATTATTAAATACACCTAACAGTATTACTGGAAAAATATACGGCATATACTTCATAACAGGATTGGTATTATCCTGCATGCTGCTCATGCTGTAAATAGAAATAAGTAAACTGGTTAATGTTGCAGTTATTGTAAATAAACTTATATGGTCACCATACACAGAACTAATAATAGGAATATTCCCAAAGTTATAAATAGAATCATAAGCTGCTAAATCTTTTGCCCACAAAAAACTTTCGCCCCTTAATGCAATATTAGCCTGGAAGAAATAATACAGCGACATAAAGATGGGAATTTGCAATAACGCCGGCAAACACCCGCCTAATGGGCTTACACCTGCTGATTTCCAGAGTTTCATTTGCTCCATACTAAATGCCTGCTGATCTAAACTTCCGCTCTTGTCGGTAAACTTTGCTTTAAGTGCATCAACCTCGGGCTTTAATACTTTCATCTTTGCTCCACTTAAATAACTCTTATAAAGAATAGGAGAAGTAATAAGGCGTATTAATAATGTTAACAGCAAAATTACCATACCATAGCTGGCAACATTACTTCTTATAAAATCCCAAACTGGTAGTAAAAAATGACGGTTAATATATTTTACAAAAGAAAAGGGACCGCTGCCATAAGTAACAATTTGCCCCATTTCGTTATTATATTTTTTTAAAATTGTATAATCATTAGGCCCGTAATATAATTGCAATGGCACTACCCCATTTGCCGGCACAGTAATCCTGCAATTTGCGGTAGCCTGCAAAATTATTTTTAAAGAATCGGCAGGGGTTACCCAATTTAATTCGGCACTTTGAAATTTATTTTTTGCAATTAAATTGCTTACAAAAAATTGTGGGTTGATGGCTAACCAGTCAATGGGTTTATCAAATTTTTCGTTACCGCCACTGCCCAGTTGTACAAAATCATATTTTCCATTGTAGTAATAGCAAATATGTGTTTGTTGTTTTTCGTAAGTAAGATTTTTTTCAATTTGAGGAATTTCTGTTTGCAATAAAAAATTCATAATGCTTTGATCAACCATGCTGGCTGCATTCTTCAGGTTGATATTAAAATCAAGCATATACCCGTTTTTACCGGGTGATGGCAAAATAAACTGATGGGTTATTACATCCCCTGCTGAATCTTTAATACTGTAAGTTAAAGACTGACTGCTATCAGCATTAACCTTATTTTCATTTTTAATAAAGAAAATATCACTTGTTTTTGAAGTCTTTCCTTCGGTCTTAAATTCGTATGAAAGCTTATTAAAATCACCCGCCATTAACTTAACCGCTTTTTTATCAAGTGTTGTAAACTTTTTTAGTTCAATTGCTTTTGGCTGGCCGCCTTTGTTGGTAAATGTAACTTTTAATACATCGTTTTCAATGGTGGTTAATTGCTCAACAGTATCGGTTATAAAAGTAGTGGGCAATTGTTTTTTAGCATTAAGTATGGAGTCTGTAATTTTAGCATCTTTTTTCAAAGCATTTGTATCTGACTTAGGTGCAAGGGCTGCAATAGAATCTGCTTTCTTTTTTTCTTGTACCTGAAATTCCTGGCTGCTTTTACTATTAATATAAAACATCCCAATCAACAACATCCCAATCAGCACAAAACCTATAACCGTATTCCTGTCCATTCCCATTGTAAAATAATTTTAAGGCGCAAAGGTAGGGAAAGTTATGGGTTAAGTGTTTGCAGTTATTGGCTCATTGGCAATAAAAAATGCCCCCATGTTTTGTGGGGGCATCAGTATAAATAAAATAGTTTTTATTTTTTTGCAGCAGGTGCTTTTGCAGCGGCGACAGGTGCTGCAGCTTTTGCAGCAGCAGGAGCAGCGGCAGCAGTTTTTGGCGCTGTTGCTTCTTCCTGTTTTAACTGCCTTGTCATAGTTACAGAAGCAATGGGAATACGTGGAGAGTTTAAAACTTCTATGTTATCCAACTTTACGTCTTCTACCCTTATGTTTTCGTTCAGTTCTAATTTATTGATATCAACATCAATATGTTCTTTTAAATACTTAGGAAATGCTTTTACTTTAAGCGATTTCATTTTTATAACCAACTTACCACCTTCCTTAACACCGGCAGGTGTACCAACAAATTTTAACGGCAAAGTTGCAATTACTTTTTTATCATCCACTAATTCTAAAAAGTCAACATGGGTTAATAAATCGGTTACTTTGTTAAACTGCAGGTCTTTTAAAATACAACGGTAAGTGCTGCCGTCAATTTTAACGTCTGTCAGCATAAATTCTGATGTGTAAACGATGTCTTTAAAAGCAGTAGCCGGAGCAGAGAAATTAATCTCTTTTTTACCACCATAAATTACACCTGGCACTTGTTGCTGAGAGCGAAGATGGCGGGTGGCTTTTTTTCCGCTTTCGGTCCTCAGTTGTCCTTCGATTGTAATTGATTTCATTTTAATAATTTTTTATGAGGCGCAAAGGTAGGGG
>NZ_JANPCM010000419.1:0-1996 GCF_031430955.1 Ferruginibacter sp. | reverse complement strand
AAAAAATATCTCGAAATATTTATTAATTGCTGGCTTGTTGTTTTGCAATTTTGCAAATGCACAACAGGTAACCATTGCCGTTGATCTTAAAAAAGAAACCGGAGATATGAAACCGGTATGGGCATGGTTTGGTTATGATGAACCAAATTATACTTACATGAAAGACGGTAAAAAACTGCTTTCGGAAATTGCTGCATTAAGCCCGGTGCCGGTGTATGTAAGGGCACATAGTTTGTTAGTTACTGGTGATGGAGTTGCAGCATTAAAATGGGGCAGCACCAATGCCTATACCGAAGATGCAAATGGAAATGCTGTTTACAACTGGACAATTATAGATAGTATTTTTGACACCTACATAAAACGTGGTATGAAGCCGCTTGCGCAAATTGGTTTTATGCCCGAAGCCATGTCAACTAATCCATCTCCATATAAACATAATTGGAAACCGGGGGATCCTTACGGTAATATTATTACCGGTTGGGCTTACCCGCCAAAAGATTATACTAAATGGGCCGAGTTGGTTTATCAATGGGTAAAGCACAGCGTTGATCGCTATGGAAAAAAAGAAGTAGAAAGCTGGTGGTGGGAGTTATGGAATGAACCTAATGGTTACTGGAAAGGAACGCAGGAAGAGTTTTTTAAATTGTATGATTACACAGCCGATGCTGTAAAGAGAGCTCTGCCTGCTGCAAAAATTGGGGGCATAAATATAGCTGGCACTGCAGGTAAAAATGCACAGGACTGGATGCATGCTTTTGTTAAGCATTGCTTTTACGATACTAATTATGTTACCAAAAAAATCGGCTCACCCATCGATATGATTTTATTTCATGCTAAAGGGTCGCCTAAAGTAGTGGATGATCATGTACAGATGAATATGGGAAGGCAGTTACAGGATATTTATATGGGTTTTAAGTTTGCAGCATCCTATCCTCAATTAAAAAACTTACCCATTGTTATTGGCGAAAGCGACCCCGAAGGTTGTGCTGCCTGTGGTATGAAAACCAACCCTTCAAATGGTTACCGCAATGGCACCATGTACTCCAGTTATACAGCAGCTTCTTTTGCAAGAAAGTATTTACTGGCCGATTCTTTTAAAGTAAATTTTTTAGGTGCAGTTACCTGGGCTTTTGAATTTGAAGACCAGCCCTGGTTTTATGGCTTTAGAGATTTGGCTACTAACGGCGTGGATAAGCCGGTTTTAAATGTGTTTAGAATGTTTGGTAAAATGAAAGGTAAAAGAGTAGCGGTTACTGGTAACCAAATGTATGATTTAAAAACAATGGTAGATTCCAGCGTAAGAAGAAATTACAATGATGTAGGCGGGTTGGCTGCAAAAGAAAAAAAATCGGCAACAATAATGGTATGGAATTATCATGACGATGATGTGATGAAGCCAGCGTTGCCCGTGGCGGTTAGTATCGATGGCCTTACTGTAAAAACCGTTACACTTACGCAATACAGGATTGATGACAAGCACAGCAATTCGTATGAAGTATGGAAAAAAATGGGTTCGCCACAAAATCCAACAGCAACACAAATTGCCGCATTAGAAAAAGCTGGGCAGTTACAAACAATTGGTAAACCAGAAAAATTGAAAGTTATAAATGGTAAATTGGCAGTAAATATTTCATTACCACAACAAGCTGTTTCTTTGTTAAAAATAGACTGGTAATTTTTTGACTTTAATATTTGATTATGAAATTATATTTAGTGCTATCATTATTTACCGGCAGTATTTCAACATTAGCATTGAATGCTCAAAAAAGCGACACTACTTTTATAGCAACAGGTAATCCAATTATCAAACACAAATTTACAGCCGACCCTGCAGCATTAGTGTATAAAGATAAAGTGTACATCTACAGCGGGCATGATGTGGCGCCGGAAAAACGTAATGGTTACGAAATGCATGAGTGGCTTTGTTTTTCTACCAGCGATATGAAAACTTTTACAGAGCACCCATCGCCATTAAATGTAAAAGCATTTGCATGGG
>NZ_JANPCM010000418.1:0-9137 GCF_031430955.1 Ferruginibacter sp. | reverse complement strand
ACGATGTGGGCATGCTGGGAACTTTTGATCTGATCACGAGCCAGAATAATTTATTTACTGCAAAACTGCAGAATGCATTGAACCAGTATGATTATGTTTTTAAAATGAAAGTGCTGGAATTTTACAAAGGGCAGGGATTGATGTTGTAGAGAAGCCACAGCCCCTCCTATCCTCCCCTTCGGGGAGGGAAAAGGAGAAGATTTGAGCGTAGATTAAGTGTAATAAAAATAAAAAAAGTTGAATAAAGAAATATAGTACAAGAGTGCGACGCCAATGAAGATGAACAAAGAACTTTGGCCCGGCTCACAAAAAAAAAACAATGAGTAAATCGCTTAAATGGATTTTAATTTCGCTGGGAATTTTACTGGTGCTTTTGGTAGTGCTTAGTAAAATGGGTGTGTTTGGTAAAAACGAGGATACAAAAGTTACGTCGGAAAAAGTACAAAAAAGAACCATCACCGAAATTGTAAATGCCAGCGGAAAAATTTATCCGGAGGTAGAAGTAAAAGTTAGTCCGGATATTAGTGGAGAAATTACGGAGCTGAATGTGCAGGAAGGCGACACTGTAAAAAAAGGGCAGGTACTGGCAAGAATTTTTGCTGACATTTATAATATACAGCGCAGCCAGGCTGCAAGCGGTGTGGCGCAAAGCCAGGCGCAGGTAAGTGTTTCGCAGGCCCAGGTGAATAATTCGCAGGCGGCATTAGATGCATTGAAAGCGCAGCAGGACCAGGCAGAAAGAACTTATACGATGCAAAAACAATTGTTTGATGATAAAGTAATAAGCCGCAGCGAATTTAATATTGCCGAAGCAAATTATAAAAGCGCCAAAGCCAATTACAATGCTGCGGTACAGGGTATCCGTGGTGGTCAGGCAGGTGTGCAAAGTGCCAGGGCCAGCGCACAGAGTGCACAGGCTAACTTACAAAAAGCCAATAAAGATTTAGGAAGAACCGTAATTGTTGCGCCTACTGATGGTGTAATTTCTTTATTAAATGTAAAGAAGGGAGAAAAAGTTGCCGGTAACAGTTTTAATGTGGGTACCGAAATGATGCGTATTGCTGATATGCAAAAAATTGAGCTGAGAGTTGATGTGGGAGAAAATGATATTCCTAAAGTAAAACTGGGCGACAGTGCTGTTATAAAAGTTGATGCGTACGGCGACAGAAAATTTAAAGGCCTGGTTACACAAATTGCCAGCAGTAATAATGGTGCTGCGTCGCAAAGTGCATTAGGTACAACATCAACCGATGTTACGCAATACAAAGTATATGTAAGGCTGTTGCCCGAAAGTTATATGGATTTAATTGGTAAAGGCAGCTTTCCTTTTCGCCCCGGTATGAGTGCCAGTGCGGATATACAAACGAAAACACACAGCAATGTATTGAGTGTACCTATTAATGCAGTAACCACCCGTGATAAAAATGACAGCAGCAAGACTAATAAAAAGAAAATGACTGATGCTGCTGCAACACCGGCAGTAACAGTTGCTACATCTGCTTATGATGATTTGGAAGTGGTGGTATTTATTTTAGATAAAGAAGGAAAAATAAAAAGAGTAAAAGTAAAAACGGATATTCAGGACATTAACAATATTGAAATTACCGAAGGCCTTAAAGAAGGTGATGAAGTTATTACCGGGCCGTATGATGTGGTGAGTAAATCTTTAAAGGAAGGTGATAAAGTAAAAGTGGTAGATAAGAAGGAGTTGTTTGAGAAGAAGTAAAACCCCCTCCACCCCCTGAAGGGGGAACTTAGGGTTTGATTATTTAAATAATGATTAATAATACAGCAGGCTGCAATTTTCTCTATTACAGCATTATTTTATTTCATAATCATTATAAAATAGTTTTAGAAATTTAAAGTAAGCCAAATATTGAAAACAATTTTTTTAGCTACCGTACTTTTGCTGACTGGTATGCTGCATGCCCATGCACAAAATAAAACAACTGCACTTAAAATTTTTCTGCAATCATCAAAAAATGATTCGGTCAATAATGCAACGGTGCAATTATTTCTTTTGCCTGATACAGCTTCAATTTCTTCGCAGGTTTTTGATAAAAGCGGTAATAGTTTTGCTGTAAATCATTTAACTAAATATTTTATTACCGCATCTTGTATTGGTTTTGAGACAGTAACTAAAACTATAAACGTTTCCGACAAGCCTGTTACTGCTTATCTTTTATTAAAACGCAACACCACCAATCTTAAAACGGTAACAGTAGTTAGTAAAAGACCTTTAATAAAACAGGAAGATGATAAAACAATTGTAGATGCTACCGTATTAGCCAACAGCAGCACCAATGCGTATGAAGTTTTAGAAAAAACACCGGGTGCCATTATTGACCAGGATGGTAATGTTTATTTAAGCAGCATGAGCCCGGCAACAGTTTATATTAATGGCAGGGAAATGAAATTGAGCAGCGCCGACCTTGCCTCTTTACTAAAAAGTTTACCGGCAGGCAGTGTAAGTAAAATAGAAATACTGCGTAACCCTTCAGCAAAATATGATGCTGCCAGCAGCGGTGGTATTGTAAATATTGTTTTAAAAAAAGGTGTTAAGCTTGGCAGCAGCGGCAGTGTAAATGTGGGTTATTTTCAAGGAGTGTACAGTACAAAAACTGCAGGCATCAATATTAATAAAAGCACCCAAAAAATTAACAGCTATTTTAATTACCAGTTTACCAACCGAAAAACTTTTGAAGAATTAAATTCGGACAGGTTGATAAAAACTGATTCTTCTTTAGTAGTACAAAAAGCCTACACCACTTATCCATCCAACGGATTTTATATTGGCACCGGAATAGATGTTGCATTTACAAAAAAATTTAATGTGGGCTATGATATAAGAGTAAGTAACAACAACAGTAAAAGCAATGCCATAAACAGTATTGATATTTTTAAAAATAATACACCAACTGTTTTAGGCAAAAATCAATCTAACATTAATAACAAGAATAATTCTCTTTATATCAGTAATGAGATTTCTTCTACATACAAAATTGACTCTGTGGGCAGCGAATGGACAGCTGAACTGAATTATAATTTATACCGCAACAACAACACACAACGCTATACTAATTATTTTTATTTGCCAACAAGGCCCACAGTTTTGGGTGATGGAGAAAATAAAAACAATAAAAATATTTTTGTTGCTGAAACAGATCTTACGCTAAAACTGCCTAAAAAATTCACCTTAGAAACTGGCATTAAAGCTACCATCAGCAACAGTAACAACAGTGCTGCTTATTTTTATGATACTTCAAACAGCGGCAGAAAAATTGATCCTTATCAAACCAATACTTTTAAATATAAAGAAACTATAAGCGCTGCTTATTTACAATTAGCCAAAACATTTTTTGGTTTTACTTTAAAGCCGGGCCTGCGTTTAGAAACTACCAATATTAATGGTCGTCAAACTATTCCTAAAGACACTACACTTTCTATAAAACGAACTGACCTTTTCCCGTATGTTTTTTTGCGGCATAATCTGTTTAAACTTTTTGGTATGCAGCTGGTGGGCAATGCTATTTACCGCCGCAGTATTAAAAGGCCTTATTACGAAATACTGAATCCTTATCCAAAATATGTTGACCAGTATTTATTTGAATTAGGTAACCCTAAACTGCAGCCGCAGTTTACCACCAACTACGAGTTGAATGTAATGTTTGATGATTTCCCGGTTTTTGCATTTGGTGTAAACGAAACCAAAGATATTTTCAGTAAGGTTACTTACCAGGATGATGTTACAAAAATTGCTTACCGCACTTATGATAATTTAGGTAAAAACAAAGAGTTGTATTTTAGAATTGTAGGTGGCATTCCTCCCGGAAGAAAATACTTTTTTTACATGGGGGCACAACATAATTACAATACATACGAAGGGCTTTATCAAAATAAATTATTACAATACAGCAGGGGCAGCTGGCGGTTTTTTATGTATCATGAGTTAAAAGCCACAACTACACTTACATTTGATGTGCAGGGTTTTATGCTTACCCGTGGTTTTGTTGATTTTTATGAATTGGATAAATTTGGCGGCTTATATATTTCTGCTAACAAAAGTGTTTTAAAGAAAAAAGCAAACATTATTTTTTCGGTAAATGATGTGTTGCGTACCAACCAGGTTTCTTTTAATTTAAACCAGGGCAATGTAAATGCCAGTGGCAGCCGTGTAAATGATACCCGAAGATTTGGTATAACATTGCGCTATAATTTCGGATTGAGTAAACCAAAAGATAATGCGGCATTTGGAACGCCGGTGGAAGGGAAAGAGAATTAATTCAACACTTCCCCCAACTTAACGCTCAACTCTGTCCCTCTTAAATTAATTGCAATTATTTTTCCCTGAGGATCAACCAAAACATTATAAGGAATACCGTTAAAACCATACAGGCCAACTGCGGCACTGCTCCAGTATTTTAAATCGCTGATGTGCTGCCAGGTTAGGCCATCATCCTGAATTGCTTTTAGCCACGATGCTTTATCCTTATCAAGCGATACCCCCAGCACGGTAAAATTTTTATTTTTAAATTGATTGTAGGCAGCCACTACATTAGGATTTTCGCCACGGCATGGTCCACACCAGCTGGCCCAAAAATCTACAAGCACATATTTACCTTTTAACTGACTTAACGAAAAAGGTTTATCGTTTACATCGTTCATGGTAATATCAGGGGCTATGCTGCCTATGGCAGCTTTACTTTGAGATTGTTGTTGCTGTGCTGCTAATTGCTGCTGCTCCTGAGTTGCCAGTTGTTGTTTTGCAAAATTGGCAAAAGATATTATGCCATTGTTTTTAGGGAAACGCTGTACTAATTTTTGCAGCGGCAGCTGAATTTCTTTTATATCAACAGGTGCACCGGTAGAAGCAAACAAAGCCATGGCTGGGCTTTTTGCTGTATCGGCATATTGAAAACAAAATTTTGTCATAGCTTCTTTTGCATTGTTGAAAGAAGCTTCTGTTGCTACTGAAATACTATCGCCTGCATTGGCACCGCTTTGTTTTAATTGGGTTAATGCGGCATAAGATTCCTGAACTTTTTTCATCAGGCTGTCGTGGATACCAATAAATTTTTTTAAAGAACTGTTGGCAGCAGATGAAAAGGAAGGGCCGGTTAAACTTACATCGTTTAAATCGGCGGTAAAATTTATACTGTTGTTATCGTTGATAAAAAGAAAACCGTTAGTCAGTTTTTCTAATCGTATGCGGTAAATACCTTCTTCGGCAGCAATGCCGGTAAGCATGAATTTTCCGTTTTTAATTTCGGCAGTATCTATTACTTCAGGATCTTTTTGGCCAAAAGATAATTCTTCTAAATAGGCTTTTTGGTCGGGCACATTTTTTAACTGGCCATTTACTGTAAATTTTCCTTTTTCACCTTCATTGTTACAAGAAATTAAAATAACAGCAATTGACAGCAGAGATAATATTTTTTTCATTTTATTTTTTTGTTATAAATTTTTATCCAAAAAGAAGTTTCGAAATAACAAGAGCTTATTCGCTGAGTGTGTCAACCCCGAAGGGTGACTTACTCAGTATTTTACCCCAGCTTTTCGCTTAATAATTTATTTACTATTTGCATATCAGCTTTTCCTTTACTTAATTTTTTTACTTCGCCGGCAAACAATCCTATCAATCCTTTTTTACCACTTTTATATGCTGCCACTTTATCAGGCATTTTTGCAATGGCTTCATCAACCCAGGTTGCAACAGAACCGCTGTTGCTTTCCTGTAAAAGATTTAGTGCTGTTGCAATTTGCAGGGGCTCTTTTTGCGGATCATTTATTAAAGCACTGAATATTTTTGTGGCCGCATTGCTGAAATTTATTTTTCCCTCATCAACCAATTGTATGATGGCTGCAATTTTTTCTGCAGGTAAAATAAAATCTTTAATGTCAGTGCTACTGTCATTTAAATAACTTTTTACTGGCCCAAGTAACCAGTTAGCGGCAGCTTTATAATTGCTGGTATATTTTATAATGGCTTCAAAATAATTTACATTTTCTTTATCGCTGCAAATTACATTGGCATCGTAAGGGGTTAAATGTAAAATATCCTGGTATTTTTTTTCTAAAGTTTCGGGCAGCGCAGGAATAGATTCTTTTACCTGCTGCAAAAACTCATCAGTAATAAAAAATGGTGTAAGGTCGGGCTCGGGAAAATAACGGTAATCATCTGCCTCCTCTTTACTGCGTAACGAAAATGTAGCATTATTATCGGCATCAAAACTTCTTGTTTCCTGTATAATTTTATTACCTGCTTCTGTAATTTCAATAAGTCTTGCCACTTCAATCTCAATAGCTTTTTTTACATTGCGGATACTGTTTAAATTTTTCACTTCTACACGGGTACCTAATTTTGTTTCTCCTTTTAAACGTATAGAAATATTGGCATCGCAGCGCATGCTGCCTTCTTCCATATTGCCATCGCAAATTTCTAACCAGCGGACTAATTTTCTTAATTCGGTTATGTATGCAAAGGCTTCGTCGCTGCTGTGCAAATCCGGTTCGCTTACAATTTCCAATAAGCAAACGCCGGCACGGTTTAAATCAATAGAAGTAAAATTTTCATCCACATCATGCAAACTTTTTCCTGCATCTTCTTCCATATGTATCCTGTTAAGCAAAATATTTCTTTCGCCATCAGCAGTTTTAATTTTTACAAAACCATTTTTACAAATGGGTGTAGTATGCTGACTTACCTGGTAACCTTTTGGCAGATCGGGATAAAAATAATTTTTACGGGCAAAATAATTATGCTGTTCAATATTGCAATGTAAAGCCAGGCCTAATTTAATTGCATACTCAATTGCCTTACGGTTCATTTTAGGCAATGTTCCGGGATGCGCCAAAGTAATAGGACTGATATGTGTGTTGGCTTCGCCGCCAAATGCAGCACTGTCACCACAAAATAATTTACTTTTTGTTAAGAGTTGTGCATGTACTTCAAGCCCGATAACCACCTGGTATTTATCATTATTCTTCACAGGGCAAAGGTAAGTAAAAAAGCCCCTCTCTATCTCTCCCCAAAGGGGAGAAGAAAAGTAGAATATCTTAGCGCAAAATAAGTTTGATAAAAAAAGCCCCCAAATTTTGGGGGCTTTTACTTTGTTTTTCAATAGCGTTATAAATTTGCTGTTTTTAATTTTTTAGGAATTTTTATATCGAAGCTCATTTCTTTTCCGTTGCGTTTTGCTTTAATGTTGTAAGACGATTTATCTGCATTTTCGTGCAGTTGCTCACGGGCATCATCGGTATTGGTAATTTTTTTACCACCAATTTCGGTAACAATATCATCTTTTTTAAGCCCTGCTTTTTCTGCAGGAGAATCTTTATCCGTATCTAAAACTTTTACACCATCACCTTCTTCCACATCCTGAATTTTTAACCCTAATTTTTGCTGACGGGGAAACATATCCAGGCCATTCATTTCTTTCAGCCTGTCTAATCCTCCCATTCTTTCATCATCCCACATTTGCATATCCGGTGAAGAAAAATTCATACCGGGTGCCATTGGTGTACGTGGAATCGTAAGCGAACGCAAATTTGCTTTTGGTCCGCTGAAAGAATACGACATTGATGATTTGGTTTCTCCCAAAACTGCTTTAGAAGAATTTTCTTTTCCATCACGTTTGTAGTACACCGTTACTTCATCTTTTGGTTTAAATGTACCCACCACTTCTGATAAAGATTCAGGGCCTTCAACTTTTTTATCATTAATTTTTGTAATCACATCGCCATTTTTTAAGCCTGCTTTTTCTGCGGCGCTTCCTTTGGTAACGTTAGTAATTACAGCTGTATTTGGTTTGGTATCATTGGCATCGTCATTATTTTCAACACCGGTAGTTACACCTAAAAAAGCTCTTGGTTCGCCGGAAAGCATACCTTTCATTGGGCCGTTGAAATAAACATCCATATCACCAGGCGCAAAGGAAAGACTGCGTTGGCCATCCCAAATTTTAATATTTCTTTTGTTAATGGTAATGTCGCCATCTTTAAATTCGCTGATGGGTTTACCATTGATTGTTACATTATCTCCCTTTATCTCAACGGTAATTTTAGTATCCTTATCTCCATTTTTTCGGATTACAATTTCCTGGGTTTCTTTTTTTTCTTTTAGTTCCTTCCTTTCTTTTAACTCTTTCTTTTCCTTTAATTCTTTTCTTTCTTTTACTTCTGGCTGTTCATCCTGTGCGGATACGGTATAACTTAAAGTAGTAAAACCCATTACAGCAGCAAACAATAGTAGCTTCTTCATAATTATTTATTTTTGTACGAAATGTTTAGTAGGTCAAATGTAGATAGATTTTTTGAATTACGAAATATTTCGGAGATTATTTTTTTGCTTTAACAAAATTTTGGAAATTGCCACTGAAACACAAAGTAAAGAAATTTGCCTTTGGCAAAATAGGGTAGCCACGGACCTGCCGGCAGGCAGGCAGGTTACACAGATTTTCACGGATTAGAGTAAGAAGTTTTTGCCCGCTGATTTCGCAGAAAAGCAATATTTTTTTATCAGCGATATTGGCGAAATCGGCGGGAATATTTAAGTAGTGACGCTAAAAGTTTTTACCGGGCAATTATCTACTATTTCTTCTTTTATAAACTGCATACCAATTTTTTCTAAAATTTTTAGCGAGGCAATATTTTCAATATGTGCCCGGCCAATAATAGTTTTTAAATGCAGCTGATTAAAACCATACTCTACAGTATGTTTTGCGGCTTCGTATGCATAACCATTACCCCAAAAATTTTGCATCAGCCGGTAGCCTAAATCAATTTCATTGGCTTCAGCTAAATATTTTAAACCGCACCAGCCAATAAATTCATTGGTAGTTTTTAAATGTATTGCCCAGCGGCCTAAATTATTTTTGTATTGTGGTAAGATGATGGTTTTTAAAATATGCAGTGCCTGTTCTTCTGTTGCCAGAGGTGGCTCATGTAAATATTTTAATACTTCGGGATTGCTGTTGAGTTGTAATAATAATTTAGAATCAGCTTCGGTAAAGCGGCGGAGGGTAAGGCGTGGGGTTTGGAGAATGGAAATCATCAGGCATACATTAATTTGCCTTTTGGTTCAGGTATAATCCTCCCAAGAGACTTTGCAGTTTCAATCCATTCATTAATGATGGGTT
>NZ_JANPCM010000417.1:0-5591 GCF_031430955.1 Ferruginibacter sp. | reverse complement strand
GGGATAATGTGCAGGCTGCCTTACCCATTTCTTTTTAGTACAAATAATATTTCTTTTCTCTTTACCTGCCCTCAGTATTTTTATTGATATTTACAAAATGTGTGGCATTGCAGGAATATTATCAACTTCTTCTGAAAAAATACCGGCATTTCATTTAAAAAAAATGATTAATGCAATTGCACACCGTGGGCCTGATGGCGAAGGGGTTTGGAGCAATGAAAAAAATAATATTGTTTTTGGGCACCGCCGCCTTGCTGTTATTGATTTAAGTG
Source organism: Ferruginibacter sp. (assembly GCF_031430955.1). Lineage (GTDB taxonomy): Bacteria > Bacteroidota > Bacteroidia > Chitinophagales > Chitinophagaceae > Ferruginibacter. Next base: position 5,319 of record NZ_JANPCM010000417.1, on the reverse strand, counting down.
ATGCTGCCGCACAACCTATGCATTATTTAAGCCGTTACACGATTGTTTATAATGGCGAAATTTATAATTATATTGAATTAAAAGAATTACTGCTGCAGCATGGTTATGTGTTTAAATCAAAATCAGATACGGAAGTAATTTTAGCTGCTTATGATTTTTGGAAAGAAGATTGCCTTACGCATTTTGACGGCATGTTTGCCTTTGCTATTTGGGATGAACACGAACAACAACTTTTTGCTGCAAGGGACCGCTTTGGAGAAAAACCATTTTATTACTACGAAGATGACAAATACTTAATTTTTGCCAGCGAAATGAAAGCTTTATGGGCCGCAGGTGTAAAAAAAGAGACTGACGAAAAAATGCTGTTGAATTATCTGGCACTGGGTAATGTGCAAAGTGCTGCAGATAAAAAGCAAACTTTTTTCAGCGACATTTATTCTTTACTGCCTGCGCACTTTTTTCAATACAAACCCTCCGCACAAAAACTTGCTATAAAAAGATACTGGCATATTGATAAAGAATTTAGAATTCATATTTCGCCGGATGATGCCATTGAAAAATTTAATGAATTATTTACAGCATCGGTAAAAAAAAGATTGCGTAGTGATGTTGCATTGGGAACAAGTTTAAGCGGTGGCCTTGACAGTTCAACCATTGCAGCTGCAATGCAAAATTTAAAAGTTAATCTTCATCAACTAAAAACTTTTTCTGCTGTTTTTCCGGGTTTTGAAAAAGATGAATCATTTTACATTAACCTGCTAACAAATAAACTTGATGTTACTAATTTTAAAACAGAACCCACTGCCGATGGTTTAATTAAAGATTTTGAAACACTTTGTTATCACCAGGAAGAACCTTTTCAATCGTCGAGCATTTATGCACAATACAAAGTTTTTGAATTAGCCAAACATAATGATGTAAAAGTTTTGCTGGATGGGCAGGGTGCCGATGAAACATTAGCCGGTTACCATAAATATATTCACTGGTATTTACAGGAAGTATTAAGCAGGCATAAACTGGGTGCTGCACAAAATGAGATAAGAGCGTTACGAAAAAATAAAATTCCTTTCAGGTGGAATTTAAAAAATTATTTTGCTGCTTTTTTACCTATGCATGCGGCCATGCAATTAGAAAAAAATGAGTATGAAAAAACAATGCATCAGCCGGATATTAATCCTGAATTTTTAAGAACGCAAAGAGGCAGGGAATGGGAAGGCATTCACAAACCTGTTGTTACCAAGCTTAATGATATTTTACATTTTAATACAACAGAATTGGGCCTGGAAGAATTACTGCGCTATGCCGACAGAAACAGTATGGCACATGGCAGAGAAGTTCGCTTACCTTTTTTAGATCATAAATTAGTTGAGTTCATTTTTTCTCTGCCTTCTAACTTAAAAATACATGATGGCTGGACAAAATGGTTATTGCGAACGGCCATGGATAAAAAATTACCTGATGAAATTGTATGGAGAAAAGATAAAGTAGGTTACGAACCGCCACAACAACAATGGATGGAAAATAAAGCCCTGCAGGATTATATGTATGAGGCCAAAAAGAAATTGGTGGATGCAAATATTCTGCGAAAAAATGTTTTGGATAAAAAAATAATCCCTGCCTCTGCCCATGCAGATAATAATTACGACTGGAGATATTTATGTGCTGCTAAAATAATTTAGTCATCTTTGCAAAATAAAAATTTAATTACAACAATGAAACTTGCTACAAAATTAATACATGCCGGTGCAGAGCCCGACCCAAGTACCGGAGCCATTATGACGCCTATTTACCAAACATCTACTTATGTACAACAGGCACCCGGGGTAAATAAAGGTTACGAATATGCCCGAAGCCAAAACCCCACCCGTAAAGCATTGGAAGATGCCTATGCTATAATTGAAAATGGAAAATTTGGTTTGGCTTTTAGCAGCGGTGTTGCTGCAACCGACAGTGTAATAAAATTATTAAACCCCGGCGATGAAGTAATTGCAGCAAGCGATATGTACGGCGGCAGTTACCGGTTATTTACAAAAGTGTGGGAACGCTACAATATAAAATTTATTTATGTTGATACCAGCAATGTTGAAAATGTAAAAGCAGCTGTAACAGCAAATACAAAATTAATATGGATAGAAACGCCTACTAATCCTTTAATGAATATTACTGATATTGAAGGCATTGCTGCGGTATCAAAAAAAGCTGGTGCATTGCTTTGTGTTGATAATACTTTTGCATCGCCATACTTACAAAACCCTTTGGATTTAGGTGCTGATATTGTAATGCACAGCGCCACAAAATATTTAGGCGGCCACAGCGATGTAATACAGGGATGTTTAATGATGAACGACGCAGCACTGAGAGAAAAATTATATTTTATACAAAAAAGTTGTGGCGCTGTGCCAGGCCCACAAGATTGTTTTTTAGTATTGAGAGGAATAAAAACTTTAGGCGTTCGTATGAAGGCGCATTGCGAAAATGGCGAAAAAATTGCTCATTGGTTACGCAATAATAAAAAAGTTGCGAAAGTGTACTGGCCCGGTTTTGAAGACAGTGCAGGTTATGCCATTGCAAAAAAACAAATGAATGGCTTTGGCGGTATGATAAGTTTTGAATTAAAAAACGACAGTGATGCTGAAGTAAAAAGAGTGTTATCCGCTACGCATTTATTTTCTTTAGCCGAGAGTTTGGGTGGTGTAGAAAGTTTAATCAATCATCCTGCAAGTATGACGCATGCCAGCATACCAAGAGAAGAAAGAATTAAAAATGGTTTGAGTGATGGCCTGATAAGATTAAGTGTGGGTATTGAAGATGCTGATGATTTGATTGAAGATTTGAATTTGGCAATTGGGTAATTTAACATGGATGAACATAATCTCAAAGAATTTTTAAACAGCAAGGTTGATTTTTACAATCAACCTTCTTTTATTGCAGCAGATCCAATTTGCATTCCGCATCTTTTTACCAAAAAACAGGATATAGAAATTGCCGGTTTTTTTGCCGCCATTTTTGCATGGGGTAACCGTACTACCATTATCAATAAAAGTAAAGAATTATTGCAGTTAATGGACAATGCGCCGCATCAATTTGTACTACAGCATCAATCCAAAGATTTAAAAAAATTAGAAGGCTTTAAACACCGCACATTTAATACTACCGATCTGTTGTACTGCATCGAATTTTTCAACATGCATTATTCTAGCAATAATTCTCTTGAAAATGCTTTTACAAAAGGAATGCAAAAAAAAGATGCTACAATAGAAAATGGATTGAATGGCTTCTATCATTATTTTTTTTCTCTGCCGCATATTTCTGAAAGAACAAAAAAACATATTGCCTCTCCAGAAAAAAACAGCAGTTGCAAAAGATTGAACATGTACTTACGCTGGATGGTACGCAATGATACAACCGGTGTAGATTTTGGCATCTGGAAAAATATTTCTCCTTCGCAACTAATTATACCTATTGATGTGCATGTGGCAAGAGTAGCTAAAAGATTTAATTTATTGCAGCGCCATCAAACCGACTGGCAATCGGCGCTTGAACTAACCAAATATTTACGAACTTTAGATGCTATCGATCCGGTAAAATATGACTTTGCTTTATTTGGTACCGGCGTAATGGAAAAATTATAATGAACAATACTGAACTTATACAATACATTAATAAAGACATGGCACTGGAGCTGCCAGAAAAAATTTCTTTTACCGAGCTGGAAGAAAAATTATCTGCCGCTATTAATGAGCTTATTCAAGACAATTTTGAAAAATTAGTATCGCTGCTGTACAGGATAGATGTAAGTGAAAAAAAGTTAAAAAATCTTTTGCAGGATCATGCCAGTGAAAATGCAGGAAAAATTATTGCACAATTAATTATTGAAAGGCAGCTGGAAAAAATGGCGCTGCGAAAAAAATATAAAAAAGAAAATACCGGCACTTCGGATGAAGAACTCTGGTAAAATTATGCTTCCTGCCTGCTCCTGTTTTTACTAAACATCAACTCCTGCACTTTTGTTTTGTCTTCTTTTTCTTTACTTAAATCGAACATGGTACCAAACACATGATCCCACAAAGTGCTGCTTACACCAAAACCCATGTGGTCGTTTTTATAATGATGCAGGTGGTGGTTGCGCCATAAAGGTTTCATCCATTTAAAAGGCGGGTTCCAGGCATGTATGGCATAATGCATGGTGCCGTAAACTAAATAGCCCAAAATAAATCCCGGAAAAAAAGCAAACACATAACCTGTGGCTCCAAGCAAATACGCTATAAAATACATCAGCGAAAAAATTGCAGAAGATAAAATTAAACTGGGCACAGGCGGCATAAATAATCTTTCTTTATCTCTGGGGTACTCGTGATGATTACCGTGAATTATGTAAACAAATTTTGTGGCTCTTTCACTTTCAGCGACAAAGTGAAATGCAAAACGATGGATACAATATTCAAAAAATGTCCAGAAAAAAATGCCGCACAAAAAAGTAAGCATAACATTTATAACTTCAATTTGCATTACTGCATTGGTATAATACAGCATAAAGCTGATGATGGGCACATACAAACCCCATATTACCAAAGGATGTGTTTTGGTGAGGTATTCTAAATACTGATTTTTAAAAAGTTGTGCCTGCCCTTTATTATGAATTTTCTCGAATTTCATGGTCTTAGTTTAATGCTACAAAATTAGCAATTCAAAATATAAAACAATAATTCATTTGTTAATTTAATCCTTACATAATTAGTTAGTTTTGCTAACAATTTTTTGTATGAAATTAGTTACCTATTTAAAAGACGATAACCTTCAATTAGCCCTTTTAGTAAATGGCAATTTATACGACACCGACAGCCTGCACCCCGATTTACCCAATAGCATGTCGATGTTTTTAAATTACTGGGGCATTGATTACTATCATCGTAAGCACCGTGATGATGAATGTTGTAGGATTCGATTTTAGCATATGGAGTCTCCTTATTGATACAAGATTAAGATTGAAAAATAAAAAACTACTGCGGATCTAGCGTCACTTCGTACACCGGATTGCCGTGAATATTACGGATAGAAATCGCCAGTGTGCCGTTTTCCTCCACGCGTACCAGTCCAAAATTCATCCACGGTTTGGCTTGCGCATAGGTCGTGATCGCATCGCTAGGGCCATAGAAGAATAAACTTTCAGGGTTGAGGGTCGTGTCGAAATCGCGGCTTGGGAACAATCCTGCATTGAGAGGTCCGCTGACAAATTCATGTACTTTAAACGTGGGCTCATCGTCAAATGGCGTGTAGCGGAATACCTCGGCAAAATGCACGTCGGTGGTAATCCAGGCG
>NZ_JANPCM010000416.1:0-2292 GCF_031430955.1 Ferruginibacter sp. | reverse complement strand
TACGGATACATTATCAAGGGCCTTCAATTTCCCGAATTGTTTAGTTACGTTACTGGCGATGATCATAATGGTAATGGTTTTATTAAAGGATGGTCATCTTTTAAATTTTCAGGTGTAAGCGTGGGTAATATTTTTTCTGTTTTATCTAAAAGCGTTGTCATAAAACTTCTGAACAGCATCATGGCCGGTGGGTTTTGTTCGATGATCATGGAGTACATACTTACCGGCCGGTAAGGAATATCACCAATTTTATTTTTATTCAAATCATAGCCTTCGTATTTATCCCAGTAGTTATTATTAAAAGTATTCAACACCAAACTGCCGTTGGTACCCACATCAAATGTATTGCCGATGAAATTGTTATTGGTTAAAACAATATCCATGCAGCTTGCCTGAATTTTTAATGCCCAACCATTATTTTCAAAAACATTTTTTTGCATGCTGATGCGGCTGGCGCCTTCCATATGTATGCCTGCAGTATTTTTTGTAAAGCGGTTATTATTTATATAACTGTCGGCAATTTCTTTTAACAGCAAACCATAAGCTGCATCGCCCCAGTTTTCTTCAAAAAAATTATTGAACATTTTTACGTGGTGAGAAAACATTACTGCTACACCTGCACCATTATTTGTAAATATGTTGGTGATGTAAGCATCGTTGTTACTAAACATAAAATGCAACCCGTAACGCATATTATTAAAAGAAGTATTGCGCCAGATGATGGAGTTGGTTACAAACTCAAAATAAATACCATCCCTGTGGCCGCTGATGGTATTTGCAATAATACGCAGGCTGTCGGCCTTCCAGCAATGAATACCATTACCACTTTGCTGTTCCTGTTTACTGTATGCAGTGATCGTATTTTTTTCGATAGTACAATTTGTGGCGGTTTGTGCATAAATGCCAAAGAAAGTATTTTCCAAAATATTATTTTTTATAACAACATCCCTGCAGTTATAAATTTTTATGCCTGCATAATCTTCTATACTGGATACGCCGGAATTAATAATTTTAAATCCTGCTATCACCACCCCATTTGCTTTTACTGAAAGAATCTCGTATTTATTATCGCCATCCAGCACAGGGTTATTGATGCCAATTAAAAAAATAGTTTTACTAATTACAATATTTTTTTCGTGATACACACCAGGCTGCACTAAAATGGTATCGCCATTAACCGCAATAACTAATGCCTGCTGAATAGTTGAAATAATTTTATCCTTTGCAACAACAATTGTTTTTGCATTTGCAAAAAAATTAAGCAGTAATAATATCAGTATGGAAATATATTTTTTCACTGTGGTAACAGTTGTGCCCAGTCAATAATATTGCCGGGATAGCGTTGTTGCATTTTTATTAAACTGTCTGTGTTATCAAATGCTGCAATATTGCCATTCATCGGGCTTTTTAAAATATCACTTTTTAACAATACCGCTTGTTTTACGTTGATGAGTTGATGGTTGCTGCAAAAATCAGTAAGATAAATATCTTTTATTTTGGTTGGTGCAACTTCTTTTGTTTTTAAAAAAGATATGATGCAATGCACATCGTCAAACTTATAAATTTTACCTTTTGCAGTTACCACTTCTGCACCAAAACGTTCATCGCTGATGACCATTTTACAGAAGTAACAATTATCTGCCCCCATTGTAATTTGCTGCGGCCCGGCATTACAGGACGAAAAACTCAGCATAAAAAAAAACACCACTGTTGCAGTTGCCAATTTATTGATGGTAACATGTTTGCTGCTTTTTCTCCAGGCCATTACCGTACAAAAAACTAACAGTACACCCACGCTTAAAAAAATCCAGCCACCAATATGCGGCACAGAGTAAGCGCCAAAATTTAATAATTGCTTAAAGCCTATTAAAGGAGGCTGGTAGGCCATGCCGGGAACAATGATGGCAGCGGCGGGGTCTAAATTATGCCCCTAATTATATTCCCAACGCCAAAAATGGTACATAGCTAATATGCCGTAAGCAACAAATAAAAAGCACAATTCATTCAACATTTTTTTGAGGTTAGTGATGGCAACTGCAATAAATGCAGCAGCAAAAAAAACAATAATGCAGGGCAACGCCGTAAACTCCATAAAATCTTCGGTATGCAAAGTCTTCATACCAATATAATGGTTCAACCCGTTAATAATATCTACATTACATGCCAGTTTATTCGGATAGATCAACAGCATCAAACCTACGGGATATTGTGGTGCCTGCAGATCTATTTTCCACATAGGCACAACCCAAACTACCACTAAGGCTTCACCGCAAATTACCAACAGTTTTCTTA
>NZ_JANPCM010000415.1:0-4105 GCF_031430955.1 Ferruginibacter sp. | reverse complement strand
GCAATATTGCTAAAAGAAAAAAGATTTGACGTAAAGCATACCGACGATTTGCCTAATAAAGAACTAACCATCGATTCTGAAATACGCACTTTAGCAAAAATTGAAAACAGTAGTGTAATTACTAAAGACAACGATTTTTTTGAATCATATATCATTAACAAATCCCCATCGGGCCTTTTACTTATTTCTACCGGTAATATTGTAAACAAAGTGCTTTTCAATTTATTTAATAAACATTTTGATTTGATAATTAAATATTTCAAAACCTGCAATTTTGTATAACTTATCAACGATGAATTATTTGCTCATGAATAATTTCCCTGCATACATCAGCATTATCTTTATAGCAACAACCCTTTTAACTATTATATTTTTTTACAAAGCCGCTAACAATTCAGCCACAGTTTTATTAATTTTAACTGGCTGGGTAATTTTGCAAACTGTATTGGGTTTATCAGGGTTCTATATCAATACTACTGCCTTACCTCCAAGGTTTATATTTTTGGCAGCTCCGGCACTTTTATTAACTGCAGTAATTTTTACCGGCAGCAAAGGCAAAAAATTTATTGGTGGGTTAAGCATAAAATATTTAACCATACTGCATATTGTACGGATACCGGTTGAATTGGTTTTATTCTGGCTTTTTTTAAATAAAGCTGTGCCGCAACTAATGACTTTTGAAGGAAGAAATTTTGACATTGCCGCAGGCATAACTGCGCCATTAATTTATTATTTCGGATTTATAAAAAATCATCTATCCAAAAAAATAATTTTGTTATGGAATTTTATTTGCCTGGCTCTTTTGATAAATATTGTGGTTAATGCCGTATTATCTGCACCAACACCCATACAGCAGTTTGGATTTGCGCAACCCAATATTGCCGTGTTATATTTTCCATTTAATTTATTGCCTGCCGTTATTGTGCCGCTGGTATTGGTTTCTCATTTGGCAGCAATAAGGCAATTGCTGCGTTCCGATTTTTAATGTTGTACTTAATCTTTTAATAAAATATTTATAATAGTTTTACAAAAAATAACTACCATGCAAAACGTTTTTATACACCATGTTTTTTTCTGGTTAAAAGAACCGGCAAATGATGTAAGCAAAAAACAATTGATACAAGGTTTACAAAAACTTTCCACAGTAAGCACCATTAAATCATTTCACATAGGTAAACCCGCCGGCACCGAAAGAAGTGTGATTGATACCACTTACGCTGTATCCTGGCTAATTACATTTGATAAAGCAGCCGACCAGGACAGTTACCAGGTTGACCCCATTCATTTAAATTTTGTAAAAGAATGTGCTTCGCTTTGGGATAAAGTGGTGGTGTATGATTCGGTAGATGTGTAACAAAGCCTGTGCAGCTGAAATGTAGCTTTCTTGTTATAATTATTTTCACTGGGCGGCTCCCCCTTTTTGGGTGAGCCGCCCAGTGAAAATTGCTGTTTAGTTTGCTAAAAACTCTTTTATAATTTTAAACTCTTTTGCAGGCTCTTCTACCTGTGGGTTGTGCCCGCTTTTTTCAAATAGCACAAACTTTGCCTGCGGGCAATACTCTTTATACTTTACCTGCATCCATGGCACGGCTACCCTGTCGTACCTGCCTGCAATAATCAAAATGGGCATTTTTAAACTTTTCAACTCTTTTCTAAAATCAAAATTGCCAATGTCACTGCCTACAATAAAGTCACCATCTTTACCCACCATTTGGTAATACAATTTTGCATTAAACGGATTAGGATAAGGCTTGCTTCCCCTTCGTGTAAAATTTTCTGGATTGTAAGTATATAAAAACGCATAAGGCACACGGCCATAAATTTCCTGGTGCAATTCGTCGCTGGAGATGGCACCCTGCTCTCTTATTTTCATTAATGTATCCCACACTTCGGGGTAATTAGTTTTTATTTCATGGTTACTGTTATCGTCATTTTCCTGCCACATTATAAAACTGTGAAAGCCATTGGCAATAATTAAATGACTAACATTTTGCGGATACTTAATGGCATAACCCTGTGCCACCAGGCTACCATAACTGTGACCCAGCAAACTTATTTTATTCAAATGCATTTCTTTTCTCAATCCCTCAATATCTTCAATATCTCTTTGCAAACTGTATTCTTTTATATCTTTTGCCGTATCCGATTTGCCCCTGCCAAAAGCATCGTAATAAATTATTTGGTTATTGCTGTTTACCGTTAAAGAATCAAACACCCTGTAACCCGGATGTGCACCTCCCGGCCCGCCGGGAATAATTATCATTGGCAGGCCTGTACCAACTGTTACCGTATATAATTTGGCGCCATTTACAGTGTAGTATTTTCCATCTGCCCAGCTATCAGGAAATTTTGCCGCCATTTTTGTAGTTTGCGAAATTACACTTACAATATTGCAGCAAAAAACAGCTGTTAAAATAATTGATTTCATCTGTTTGGTATTTACTTGCAGAATTACGATATTTTTGAAAAAGATTTCTTTTTTATTAAGATAAATTTTATAAAATGCTGAAACTAAAAATTGTTTTTATTTTATTAGTAACTGCAACTGTTGTACATGCCCAAAAAATTATGGGCTTTAGTGATGCGGCTGCAATAAAACAAACAGATTATGAAAAACAATTTGATGCTATTATAAAAGCAAGCGACCAGGATGAGTGGATGAAATTTTTATCATCGCATCCGCATCATGTGGGGAGTGTGCAGGGTAAAGCCAATGCAGAATATATGGCTAACTTATTTAAGCAATGGGGTTACCAAACACAAATAGAATCATACACCGTTTTATTTCCCACACCAAAATTTCGGCAGTTGGAATTGCTTGGCGCCAAACCTTACAAAGCAAAATTAGAAGAACCAACTTTAGCAGCAGACAAAACCAGCGGACAAAAAAAAGAACAATTACCCAGCTACAATGCGTACTCTGCCGATGGTGATGTAACTGCACCATTAATTTTTGTAAACCGTGGCGTGCCGGCAGATTATGAAGAGCTTGAAAAAATGGGCATTGATGTAAAGGGAAAAATTGTAATTGCAAAATATGGCGGATCGTGGCGTGGTGTAAAACCAAAAGTTGCTGCAGAGCATGGTGCCATTGGATGCATAATTTACAGCGATCCGGCAGATGATGGTTATGGTATTGGCGACACTTATCCGGTTGGGCCCTACCGACCAAAAGATGGTGTACAGCGTGGTTCTGTAATGGACATGCCTGTGTATCCCGGTGATCCTTTAACACCGGGTGTTGGTGCAACAGCAACTGCAAAAAGATTAGACAGAAAAGATGCCGTTACAATAATGAAAATTCCTGTGCTTCCCATTTCTTACGAAGATGCTTTACCATTATTGCAATCATTAAAAGGCGAAGTAGTGCCAGCGGCGTGGCGTGGCGGTTTACCCATAACTTATCATACCGGGCCATCAAAAGAAAAGGTGCATTTAAAATTATTATTTAACTGGGATATGAAACCGCTGTATAATGTAATTGCTAAAATGCCCGGCAGCGATTTTCCTGATGAATGGATTATAAGAGGCAATCATCATGATGCCTGGGTAAATGGTGCAGCCGATCCCTTAAGCGGTATGGTGGCAGAATTAAATGAAGCAAAAGCCATTGGGGAATTAGCAGCAAAAGGCATTAAACCAAAACGCACCATTGTATTTTGTGCATGGGATGCAGAAGAACCAAGTTTGCTGGGCAGTACAGAATGGGTAGAAGATCACCAGGAAGAATTAAAACAAAAAGCTGTTGCTTATATTAATACAGATGGTAACAGCCGTGGATTTATTGGTGCAGGCGGATCGCATGTTTTTGAAACTTATTTTAATGAAATTGCTAACGAAGTAAAAGACCCCGAAACCGGTGTTAGCATCAACGATAGGCGTTATGCAAAATCAATGATTGATGGTGATATAAATGCAAGAACAAAATTATTGGGTAACAAACAATTAAAACTAAGTGCGTTAGGAGCAGGAAGCGATTGGGGCGGATTTTTACAATTCCTCGGCATTCCATCAATGCATTTAGGTTTTGACGGTGAAGGCGAGGGAGGTGAATACCATTCGGTTTACGATTCATACGATATGTTTATCCGTTTTAAAGATCCGG
>NZ_JANPCM010000414.1:0-5677 GCF_031430955.1 Ferruginibacter sp. | reverse complement strand
TTCATCTATAAAAAAAGAGGGAACGGTAATACGGCGGGGTACATTATTCCAGTCGCCCATTACATCTTCATCTTTAGCACCCATTACAAACGAACCACCCTGTACAAAAACAAGGCCCGGACCAGCTTTGGGATATTTTACTTTTGCAACATGAAAGTTACCCATGTTTTTATCATCATACTTCCATCCTGTTGCAGATGATGTGGCGCTTTTTTTCTTAAATAGGCCGCCATTTTTACAAGAGCTTAATGAAAAAGCTGCTGCAGCAACAATTACTAAATTTTTTCCTGAAATTAATTTTAACATGTTCGTTCGTTTATCAAATTGGTTAACGAAAGGTTTTCTTTTTTATTGTATATGGGTGTATTGGCTGCGAATATAAATACTTTAAGCGATATACTGTTGTAATACGGCTTTTTTTAACGGGTTAGTAAATGCAAAAAGTATTTAAAATATTATCGTATTTGAATAACATCATTTTAATAAATTTTATTGTGCAAAAATAAAATCATTAAATCTAATTTTAAATAAGGTCAAAAATTATGCTAAAAATAATTTGGCCATGCATCATATCCTTATCAGGCACTGTCTGATTTATTGTAATGCAATTTATTTAGTAAAAGCAAGGGAAATTTAAAGTGCCTGTAATAAAATAAGGAAATTGAAGTTTTAAAGTGGTGTAAGTATAGTGCATACAATAATCAGCAATATATCCCGTTTGCTAATTCAAGCGATGGTTTTATCATTATTAAAATGGGAATAAAGCATTAAAAATCAAAAAATTGCTAACATTTGCATCTGTAATCATAAAATCATTACCTTTAATTTGTAAGATGTTCATAATTTTTTTAACAAGATTTTATAAAAAAATTGTTCGTTTCAAGAAAACTACTATTTTTACAATACAACAACCTTAAACTTAACGCTTATAGAGGTAAGATCTACCTAACCAAGACAAATCAAAACGCATGAAAAGAGTAACTTTAAAACTAACTGCCATAGTTATGTTACTGGGAGGAGCAATTACTGTATCTAATGCCCAGACTACCAGCGACAAATTCAAAGTTGTAACCAGCGCAGTTCCCTTTTTACGGATTTCCCCAAATATAAGAAGTGCTGGAATGGGAGATGCTGGTATTGCAACTTCTCCTGATGTGAATTCAGGTTTTTTAAATTTAGCAAAATTACCTTTTAGCACCACCAAATCTGGAGTTGGGTTAACTTATACACCCTGGTTAAGGGATTTATCAGTAAGTGATGTATATATAGCATCTTTAGCAGGCTATTACAAGCTGGATGATATGCAGGCTTTATCAGGATCATTAAGATATTTTAGTTTGGGAAATATTGAGTTTACAGATCAGTCGGGTAGTTACCTGCAAACCTATAAGCCAAGAGAAATTGCTATTGATGCAGGTTATTCAAGGAAACTTTCTGCAAAAAATAGTATTGGTATTGCTATACGTTTTATTAATTCAAATTTAGCAGGTACAGTGGGGAATACAACTTATAAAAAAGCTTCTACAGCAGCTGGCGATTTACATTTTTTCCATAATGGAGTTAAAGAAAATGGAGAAGGGTTTAACTGGGGAGCTGCACTTAGCAACTTGGGGGGTAAAATTTCTTACACTTCAGACGCAAATTCAAAAGACTTTATACCTGCTAATTTAGGCATTGGAGCAGCTTATACCAAAGTTATTGACGAAGACAACAAAATTACTTTTGCTTTAGATTTGAATAAATTGCTGGTACCCACACCTACAAGTGATACCTCAGCAGGGGCATTACAAAAATATCATAGCCAGGGTGTAGTTAGCAGCTGGTTTAAATCTTTTGGCGATGCTGATGGTGGGCTTTCCGAAGAAATGAAAGAAATTAACGCCTCAATTGGAGCTGAGTATTGGTACAATAACCAATTTGCTTTCAGGGCGGGTTATTTTTACGAAAATCCAACTAAAGGAAACAGAAAGTTTCTTACAGTTGGCGCAGGGTTAAAATATAATGTTTTTGGTATTGACTTTTCTTATATTTTCCCTTCTGGTAATGGCACTAACCGTAACCCTCTGTCTAACACGTACCGTTTTGGTTTGGTATTTGATTTTGATGGTACAGCAAAAAAATAATTTTAAGTAATATATTTTAAAAGCGCTCCCTTGCACAAGGGGGCGCTTTTAAGTTTTTAATACAAGTGAAATGGCAGATATTTGTATGATAAAATAATTTAAATGAGCTATAGAATTGGATCGGGTGTAGATTTTCATCAATTAACAGCAGGAAGGGATTTATGGATAGGGGGCGTAAAAATTCCTCATACAAAAGGAGCTTTAGGCCACAGCGATGCAGACGTGTTACTGCACGCTATCTGCGATGCTATGCTGGGAGCTTTATGCCTCGGCGATATTGGGGTGCATTTTCCAGATACTGACAGTGCTTATAAAAATATAGACAGTAAAATACTTTTAGCAAAATGTTTTACTCTAATAAAAAATAAAGGTTATAAAATAGTGAATATTGACAGCACTCTTTGTTTACAGCTTCCTAAAATAAAACCTTTTGTTTTGCAAATGCAGAAAGTAATTGCTTCTATTGTAGAAATAAATACTGATGATATTTCAATTAAAGCAACCACAACAGAAACAATGGGCTTTGTAGGCAGGGAGGAAGGGCTGGTGGCTTATGCAACAATATTGCTTTGTAAAAATTAAAAGCATATTGTTAAAAATAAATTTCCTTATTTTCCTTCTTTCTACATTACTACCTTTACGCCAATGCAAAAAATAACTGTTAACATCATCAACAAATCTGGTAATCCATTGCCTTCTTACGCAACTGCTGGTTCGTCGGGTATGGATATAAGGGCAAATATTGAAAAGGAAGTAATATTACAACCACTCGAACGTTTTTTAACACCCACAGGATTATTTATAGAATTACCCGAAGGATATGAAGCACAAATAAGGCCAAGGAGCGGAATGGCACTTAAGCAGGGCATAACCTGCTTAAATTCTCCGGGAACCGTGGACAGCGATTACCGTGGAGAATTAAAAGTGATTCTTATAAATTTAAGTAACCAGGTACAGGCAATAAATAATGGCGACCGCATAGCGCAAATGGTTATTGCTAAAATTGAAAAGGCTGAATTATTTTTGGTACAGCAATTGAATAATACTTTAAGGGGAGATGGTGGATTTGGCCATACAGGCGTTAAATAAAAAATTATCCTGATAAAAAAATATACAATCAGTAATGAAGAATTTAATAAGCATTTTTTTTGCAGCACTTATAATAATATCAACGTACAGTTGCCGCACCACTAAACAAATTAATAAAGCAATAGCTCCAAAAGACTCTACAGCGAACGTTGTAACAAATACATCAGCAGCCGATTCTTTAAAAATGATACATGAAACCATGGATAGATTTCATAGTCATTATATTAATTACAAAACTTTTAATGCAAAAATAAAAGTAGAATACGAAGATAATAAAGGTAAGCAACCTGATATATTAGCCGTGGTAAGAATAATGAAGGACAGTGCAATTTGGGTATCCTTATCTGCAACTATATTTAATGTAGAAGTTTACCGTATGCTTATAACAAAAGACAGTGTTATTTTAATGAATACAAGGGATAAAGAAGTGCAATACCGTTCAATAGATTATTTGCAGGAAGTAACAAAAATAGCGTTTGATTATAAAACTATACAGGATCTGCTGATAGGCAATCCTATATTTATGGATACGGTTGTGGTTGCTTACAGAAAAACAGAATCGCATATTTTAATAGCAACAGCCGGCGATATTTTTAAACATCTGCTCACCCTTTCGGCAGATAATAATTTACTGCTCCACAGCAAGCTGGATGATGTGGATGTAACACGTAACAGGACTGCAGATATAACTTATGGCAGTTATGAAAATAAAAATGGTGTTGATTTTTCCACCTACCGGGAAATAACTGTTTCCGAAAAAAATAAATTAGACATACGGCTTAATTATAAGCAGTATGAGTTTAACAAAGAATTATCAGTTTCTTTAAAGGTCCCCAAAAATTATAAACGCATGTAAGCGTTAAGCATAATTATACGCAGGCTGTGTGTTTTAAAACAAGTTATTTTTCCTGTTTCAATTGTATTTTTGATAAACGCTCTAAATACGGCTCATGATTAAAATAAGCATTACTGTAATAGCATCCTTTTTTATGTTGGTTAGTGTTTTTGCTCAACCCCAAACAAGGGAAGATTTGGAAAAACAAAAGCTGCAGTTAAGAAGAGAATTAGAGCAAACAGAAAGGATGCTGAATGAAAATAAAACAAAATCAAAAGAAAATTATGTGCAGTGGAAACTGATAAATGATAAAGTAAATATCCAGGACAGGATCATAGACAATATTAACCGGGATATTAATTTGCTGGATAATAATTTAATTAAAACACAAAGAGACATTAACCGCTACGATAAATTATTGGATACTTTAAAACAGGAATACGCCAAGAGCATGGTGTATGCATATAAGAACAGGAGTAGCTACGATTTTTTAAATTTTATTTTTTCTGCTGCAAGTTTTAATGATGCTATAAAGCGGATTACTTATTTGAAAAGCTACAGGAATTACCGGGAGATGCAGGGAGAAAATATTTTACGTACACAGGATTTACGCAAGCAGCGTGTGGAAGAATTAAGCGGCACCAAAGAAAAGAAAAGTATTGTTTTAAAAGATAAGGACAAAGAAATGTCGGCTTTGGAGAAAGAGCAAAGAGAAAAAGACCGGATACTGAGCGAATTAAAAAAGCAAGGTAAACAATTGAATAACCAAATGGCTGCTACTAAAAAGCAATTGAAAAAAGTAGATAACGCCATTGCTGCTGCTATTAAAAGAGCTTTGGATGAAGCAAGAAAAACGGCTTTAAAAAAAGCTGCAAATGACGAAGCCAAAAGAATTGCTGCAGAAAAAGCTGCTGCAAAAAATAATGCAAATGTTGCTACGGCCCCTGTAGCTAAAACACCCACAGTAACTAAAAAAGCAGAACCTAAAAAAGTGCCGGAAAGTGTATTGTTGAATTCAGAAAATATTGCAGTGAATGCAAATTTTGTGAATAACAGGGGTGCCTTGCCATGGCCTGTGGATAAAGGATATATGCTGATGCATTATGGGGCTAATAAATTACCAAGCGGTACAGTATTAGACATGACGGGTTTAACCATTGCAACAGAAATCGGCAGTGCTGTAAAATCTGTTTTTGATGGAGTGGTTTCTAAAGTTTTATATGTTGAAGATATGCAGGTGGTAATTTTGCAGCATGGAAGATATTTCAGCACTTACAGTAATCTTTCCAGTGTAGCTGTACAAACAGGACAGGAAGTAAAAACCGGGCAGGTAATTGGAAAAGCTGCAGCAAATTTAGATGGTGTTGGCGCAGTTGATTTTTATATCAATGATGAAAAAAATAATTTAGATCCTGCAAAATGGTTGCGCCGCAGGTAAATTAAATAACCCTTTTGTAGAGTGCTTCATAAAGAGGCACTATACTTTCAATGTCAAATTTTTTGGCCTGGGTTAAAGCGTTGGCTTTAAATTGTAATAAAGTTGCATCATCTTTTAAAATGGCTAAAGCATTTTTTGCCATATCATCTACATCTCCCACATTACTCATGTAGCCGCAGTAGCCATCAATAT